>LNGD01000115.1 GCA_001587675.1 Candidatus Methanofastidiosum methylothiophilum | reverse complement strand
AATGGATACCTACAAGGATTACGTCGATCTGAACAGGATGTGGACGGATCAGGTAATGTCCATACTGGTGATTTAAAGGGCCAATTTCCAAATCTAAAAAACGTCGTCTTTCCTGCGGCGATCCTTTGACAATAACCAGGTCGTCCGGCGTAAACAATACTACGCCCGGCCATCCGAGAGGATAACCGCGGGCTAACGCGCCATTAACCTTTATTTTTTTCTGTCCGGGTGTCAGCAATATTTTTAAATCCAATTCACGCCCGGCGGATTCAAATAAACAGCTTATTAATGAAAAATCACACTGCCAGTTAATTATCTCGCTTTCTTTTATTGTACGAAATGACTTGCCCGTACAAGCCAAATAAATCGATTCCAAAATATTTGTTTTTCCTTGCGCGTTGTCTCCGTTTAAAACATTTAGAGAAAAGCCGGGTTCTATATTCCCGTGGAGGTAATTACGAAAATTTGTCAACTCCAATCGCTGAAGGCGCAAGAGTTTAACACTCCTCAGTTCACAGTTATTCAATAGATATAAGTCACCATTATCAGGTTATTTCAATATTACGGAATGCTTACCTTAGGGTCATTCTGTCATTCCTCTTTTATACGCACGGGCAGGAGTAAAGAAAGAGGTAACTATTCATAGCCTTCGACATTCATTCGCAACACATCTTTTAGAGAATGGAATAGACCTAAGATATATTCAAGAACTACTGGGTCACAAAAGTTCAAAAACAACCGAGATTTATACCCATGTAAGCAGTAAAGATTTCAGGAGGATACAAAACCCATTAGACCAGATTTTAAAGGAGAAAAAATGGTTAACCTAAAAGTATGGATAAACGACACTGTCGTCTATCATTCCAAAACTGGACAAAAAGCGACATTGTCGTTTATGAACAAGTTAGGCGAAAGGGCGATTTATAAATACAAAGGATGGTAAAATGGAAACAATGATGAAAACGGTCGTAAACGACGTAATGTTCAAAACAACAAAGTCGCGCAAGGAAATTATCAACTTATTTAATACAAAAAAGATAGATGAAGATTGGTCATTTGCGGGATACAAACCATCGGATACGGGTAAATGGACTCATGATTACCATAGATACCCAGCCAAGTTTATTCCTCAATTGGTTGAGAAGTTAATTGATGAATATATTCCATATAAAGATGCCCACATAAACGACCCATTTATGGGATGTGGGACGACTATTGTTACTGCCATTTCTAGGGGATTTAAGGCAAGTGGAACAGACATAAATAAAATTGCTCATCTCATTACAAAGGTAAAATCAACACCAATAGAACCAGAATATCTCAATAAGAAAATTGAGCAACTTATGTCTAGATTAAAAGTTTTAAATGGAACACAAATAACACTATTTAATGATAAGATTGAACCATTAATCCCTCAAAAACATATTGATAGAATTAACTACTGGTTTACAGAAGAAAACAAAAATGAACTTGGAAAAATATTAAGAGTCATTTATGATGAAAATGATGAAGTTATAAGAAATTTCTTTCTCGTTGCCTTCAGCCACATCTTAAAAAACTGTTCTATATGGCTTCAAGGAAGCACAAAACCAACAAGAGATTTAGAGAAAAAATCAGTCAAACCTTATGATGCATTACGAAGACATTTAATGAAAATGCGAAGTGGAAATGATGCTTTTTATGAGGTCGTTCCTGATAGAATAAGGAAAAATATAAATCAATACTTAAATATTGAGATTGGAGATGCCAGAAAGCAACCTGTGTCTGATGAAACCGTAGATTTAGTTGTAACCTCAAGTCCCTATGTGACCAGTTATGAATATGCAGACTTACATCAATTATCAACTATATGGCTTGATTTAGCTGATGATTTGACTGAGTATAAGAAGGAATTTATTGGAACAGCTTACAAAAAGTACGAAAACAAAAGATTAAGAAGTTCAATCGCTATGGATATAGTTAATAAAATGTCTAAAAAAAGCAAGAAAATGGCAAAAGAAATCGAGGCGTTTTTCATTGATATGGAAGAGGTGTTCGACGAGAGTTTTAGAATTTTAAAACATGGTGGTAGATGTTGCTATGTCATCGGTGATACGAAATTGAAGGGTATTGATATACTAAACGCTGAAGTTTTTGCCGAGAGTTTGCAGTACTCTGGTTTTAAATTCGATAGACTATTAAAAAGAGAGATCCCATCTAAAATTCTTCCACAAAAGAGGGATGAAAAAACAGGCAGATTTGCCAATAACCATGAAGCAAACTTTGAAGCTTATCCTATAGAATATATTGTCATTGGACTAAAAGAGTGAGAAATATGAAATTCGAGGATTTGAAAAAGTTGTATCTGGAAAAGAAAAAACAATATGGAGCAGAAACATACAAACACATCTCAGAACTGTTGAAAGAAGCAAAAGAGATTCATAAGCAGGACTGGTTGAAACACCCTACTCCTAATGGAGACCACGAACAGAGTTGGCGAGCTTTCAAAGGAAAAAATCTAGAAAAGTTAGTCCAATACATTATCACAGATGAAGTCGAAGAACTTGGATTAAAAGTTGTTAATGGCAACCAACTGGAAAGAAGTACGAATCTATCCAAAGAGTTGAGTCAAGTAAAACGGAATTTAGCTATTGACTATGGAGAATTTGGGTTACATTTACCCGATGCTGATATCATCATTTACAAGCCCCAGAATCAAAAGGTTCTGGCCGCCATTTCAAGCAAAGTGACTTTAAGAGAAAGAATCGCACAAACTGGATATTGGAAACTCAAGCTCTTTCAAGATGAAGCGACAAAACACATTAAAGTTTATTTCATAACACCAGATGAAGATGGAACATTAATACAAAAGAAGCCAACCAAAAAGGGCAGGGCAATAGTGGAAGTAGATTTAGATGGCAGTTATGTTTTAACTGAAGAAGAAATAGAAGAGAGTAACAAAGTTAAACTTTTCGAGCATTTTATAGATGATTTAAAGAGGTTGTTAAAAAATGAGGACTAATAAACCCAAATTTGAAACGACAACATTGTGGGACTTTCCGACCCAAAATTATGGAGACAGACCGCACGGCGACAACAAGTATCGTGGAGTAACACCCGCATTTATTATATGGAATCTTATCCAGAGATATACGAAAGAAGGCGATTTAGTGGTTGACCCAATGTGCGGAAGTGGGACTACCATAGATGTTTGTAAAGAAGAAAATAGAAATTGTATGGGCTTTGATATTGTCCCGTATAGAGACGATATAAAGCAAGCGGACGCAAGAAAATTGCCATTAGATAACGATGCGGCGGATTTTATCTTTATAGATTCCCCGTATTCAGACAACATAAAATATAATGACCACCCCGATAACATTGGAAATATATCTTGCGAAGATTCGAGATTTTTTGAAGAATTGGAGAAGGTGGCAAAAGAGATGTATCGTGTTTTGAAACCGGGAAAGTATATCGCTTGGCTTATTGGAGACCAAGCAAAGAAGAAAAAATTTGTGCCTGTAGGATTTAAACTGTATTCTATTCTTGAGCACTACTTTAAACCTGTTGATATTGTCTGCGTATCGAGACATAACCAAACATCGAATACCCCAGTTTGGCATGAGAGAGCAAAAAGATATAATTTCTATCTGAGAGGTTTCAAGTATTTGATAATAATGCAGAAGGTGAAAAAATGAAATCGCCCCATCGCCTAACAGCGGATAAACGGGTCGGCTCTTGCAGAGCCTCACCCAAATTGCCTTCGGCAACTTCTTTTATCCGCAGAACGTTATGTGCTATGCCAACAGACCGCTACAAACTAACATTTAGACATTGACAAATGAATAAAGAAAACCAAATAAGACTGACAGAAGAAATCATTGAAACTGCTTACAGACTGCTTACTCATAAACTTGCTTTTGGCGGACTAACAGCACGAAATGAAAGCTCTTTTCAGTTAGAGTTTGGTCATATTTTAAAAACGTTAGGTCAACTCTATGAATTTAGACTTGCTGACAAATTTCATCTTGAATTTGAAACTTACATTTCGCTTAACGAAACAAGTATTAAAAGCAAATCGGACAGAGCAAGAGTAGATTTATTACTTAAATATCAAGACGACAATAGCACGACAACAGCTGCAATAGAATTGAAGTTTTTCAAAAAAGAAAATCACCGAGAACCTAATAACCGCTATGACGTTTTCAAAGACATTTCAAATCTTGAATTATACAAGAAACACAACATAGACATTTGCTACTTTATTCTTGCAACAGACCATTCACACTATTACAACCAAGACAATTACTCACTAGTCACCGCAGACTTTGATTTTAGAAATGGGAAAAGTTATAAAGCAGGAACTAAGTTACAATACAAAACAGACAAACCATACGGACAGGACATATCATTAAACCAAGACTATGCTTTTTCGTGGGACAATATAAACGACCTGTATTTTTTGAAACTAAAAGTATGACAAAGGCACAAGCACATAACACGGGTTTTGCGTCAGGCGGGGTGACGTGCAAACTTGGAACTTTCTGCTTATATTCAAGTTTAGTGCTGGTTGACAGTTTTGTGCTCCGAAACCCGCC
>LNGD01000114.1 GCA_001587675.1 Candidatus Methanofastidiosum methylothiophilum | reverse complement strand
ACTTTATTTTAATATTCGCAATTATAGCTCTTGTCGTTGTTCTTTATACTGTTTATTCTGTTCCTCCTCATAAAATTAAACATCAGATAACAAACAAAGGGCTCTATTCCATGCATACTTTATTCCTATGGAAAAATATCCTTACATTCTGGGTAACAGAAAGAGATGGAGAGAAATTATTACATTTTGAATACAAAGGTAGAGCAACAGATTCATTTTATAGAAGAATGGTATTAGTACTTGGGAAGGGTAATTTAAAGACAATAGTTGCTTATATAGTACAATATATTGATTATTTAGGACCTACCGAGATAGATCAGGGAATTTTAACAAAACTTGCCGATGGTAATTATATCCCCATCATCGATATCGTGGGTGATACCGATATTGCCACAAAAGACCCTAATGATTCCCCTACTTTGATTAGGTTAAAAGAAAAGGGTAAATAAAATGGCATTGATTCTCTTTCTGCCGTATGCCCATCAGTTAGGAACAACCTTTGGTTTGATTGAACTTGCCAATATTTTTTCTAGTTTAGGAGACGATATAGTCTTTGCAGGAGAAGGACCATATATTAAATTAGCTAAAACATCTGGATTTAAAGTCGTAAAGTTAATCGAAATCCCATTTAAGGAATACCGCAAAGTTGTAGATAGTGGGAATATTAACTTCCATAATAAAACAACATTAGAGGGACATGTTAAAGAAGAACTGAATTTGTTAAAGAAACTGAAACCTGATTTAGTTATAACTCAAGGTCGGACTTCAACAATAATAGGATGTAGGATACTAAACATTCCATATATTAGCTTAACAGTTTCCTTTCTTACCGAGTATTACGATTTACCTTACGAAATTCCAGAAACTTTTAGCCTTTTCCCTTTGACGAAAATTCCTTTATTAGGTCAAATCATGAATAATAATGCAAAACGATTTGTAGTTTCAAAGGCCAAAAATGCTGCTAAAGTGTACAACGTAATATTAAGAAATTATAAAATGCCTCCAATAAAGAGCATGTACGATGCTTATGCAGGAGAATACTTGACATTAATTCCAGAGAGTCGATTACTCTTCCCAATTAATAACTTAGCCCCAAAAAATAAATACATATTTACTGGTCCACTCCAAAACAGAACTGATATTCATCCAATTCCAGACTGGATAACTAAAACTAAAGAAAAAGATGGTAAGTTTATATATCTTTCAATGGGTTCGTCATCGGACAAACTTTATCCATATATGCTGGGAAGACTATCATCAATTTTCAATAAGAAAGAAAATTATTCAATAATTACAAATTCATGTAATCTATTAAAAAAAGAGCTGCCTCTCCCCAATAATGTATTTCTAACTAATACAGCTCCAGCAAGAATTATGATGCAATTGGCTGATATTACTATCTGTCATGGCGGCAAGGGGACTATTTATGATTCACTTTTAAATAGGGTTCCAATTTTTGGGATTCCCCAACAGGCTGAGCAAGAACTAAATTTAAGAAGAATCAAGACTCTAGGATTAGGCGATTATATTTTATCTACGAAAATCAGAAAAATCTCAGATCAAGAGTTATTTCAAAAGATTGATAACTTAATAAATAATAAAAAGATTAAAAAACAGCTAGAATATTATTCAGTGGAGATTCATAAAGAGATGCAAGCCTTAAATCAAATAATTGAAGATATTCATTTTACAATCAATGAATCAAAGAATCTTTGATATTCAATCCATAATACTAATTTCCTCAACAATTTTAAACTTTTTAGTTTTTTTATACTTAGTTTTTAATAAATCTAGAAGTTATAGTAAAACACAGAAACATCTTTCAATCGCCACACTTGGTGTGAGCTTATGGATTCTAAGTTCATGGATAAATCACTTTAGCGATGATAAACTAATTGTAACTTTTTTTACAAGAATGGCTTTCTCATCAACAGTGTTAACGATGATCGAGCTATTTTTATTTTCCTCATCTTTTAAATTTAAGTTTAAATCTTTCCCTTTTAGAGTATTTGGTGTCTTGATTTTTATCCTTACTCAATTTTCGGATCTAGTAGTTAAAGAGGGAATCCCAGCTACTACATATCAATCAGAGGGCACGGTATATGGGGATGGTTTCGCAGCTTGGTCAATTCTGATTTTAATAATGGCCATTTTCTTAATCGCCACCCTAGTTTCAGTATTAGTTTCTGCAAAAGGTGTAAAAAAGGCGCAAATTTCATTAATTTTCTCATTATTTGTTTTGTCGATAGCTCTGGTGATTATTTTTAATTTAGTGCTTCCAAATTTTGGTATCAACTCATTTATTTTTGTTGGCCAATACTCAACCTTCATATTTGCACTTGGAAGTGCTTGGGTAATTGTTCAAGAAAAAATATATTCACTTAAATACATTCTTTCTAATATTCTAGCAATATTAACAGCTGCTATCATACTTTTCCTTTTAAGCTGGGGTACACAAAAATTTGAACAATTAGTACTTGGGTGGGATATTACTAAAGTAAATGATATTAGGATATTTATCTTCGGATTCGTTATTGCTAGTGTTGTTGCAATATTTATTGAGAAACTTTTACCACAAATCCGGGGCTTCTTCTTCAAAGCCTTAAAAGTAAGTTATGAATCACTTTACAAGATAAACGAATGGTTAATCGATCAATCAAATAATAATATTGAGATTCAGAACTATATTCAGGATTTAATACATTATTTCAATACGGCTCTTTCATCTAAAGATGTAATAATTTACATCCCTTCAGAAAAAAAATATTACTCAGAGAATTCGATTAATTCCAGTATTTTAAAAGATATAACAAATCTCGCTCATATTAAACATTCATTCTCCTTCGATGACAATCATCAACGCTCCTTTGCCCTTTTTTTCCCTCTAGCAAACGAGAAAGAGGTGTTAGCAATAGTAATATTCTTACATAAAAAAAATAATGGATTTTATTCTAAAGAGGAAATTTCACAATTATTTAGAATACTAAAAATTTTAAAGATAGCCATTAACAGATATATACTCTATGAAGAACAAAAACTATTCAATCAGACACTCGAGATTTCAATAGAGAAAGCCACAAAAGAATTGGATAGAAAAAACAAACTCTTAGCTAGAAATCTTCAGTACGAAAGAGATATTCTAGATATTCTTGGTCATGAACTAAGAACTCCGTTAACAATAGCAAGAAATGCAATCTCTCTTAATAAAACTCTATTAGAAAATCCTCAAAAGAATCATGCCAAAATAGTTCAATATACTGATGTTGCTAGTGAGAATATTGATAGAGAGATTATGACACTAGAAACCCTATTAGCTGTTACAAAGATTGACAATAAGAGAATGGAAATCAATCCTGAAAAGGTTGATCTTCAGGATGTTGTCAATGACAGTTTCGCTGGTCTGGAGCATAAAGCCCAAGAGAAAGGATTGCAATTAATTAGTAAATTAACGAAGTCTATATATATAAAAGCCGACAGAGCTAAGATTCAGGAAGTTTCTGACAACTTGATCGATAATGCAATTAAATACACTCAAAAAGGCTCGGTAACTATCTCTATAGAAAAGAGCGATGAGGAAATAAAGATGTTAATAACTGATACAGGTGTTGGTATCCCTGAAGATGAAATTAAACATTTAGGTAAGAAATTCTATCGCGTCAACAACTATATCCGTTCTGGAAGAAAGGCAGATCTCAATATCGTTAGACCTGGAGGAACAGGATTGGGACTTTACGTTACCTTTACATTAATTAAATTAATGGATGGTAATTATGAGATCAAAAGCACAGTAGGCAAAGGCACCACCTTTATATTAACCTTCAAGAAATGGGTCGATCCTAAATAATTACCTAGGAAGGCTTCTAATTTGCTCCAATGTTAATGCTGTTCCTGACATTAAAGCTCTCTGTAAAGCAACTGTTTCTCTCGACCTATTTGGATCTACTTCTAAGTTTATTCTTTCAACAGTATCTGTATATACAGTGATCTAAGCAGGCATCAATACACTTAAGTTAGTTGCTCCAGGCACAGCAACAACCTTTTGTCTGCCACCAAAGTATACATCTATACCAACCTTTTTATAGCCAATATTTCTAACTCCTGAAATTATTTCTTGATTTGTAATAGCTACCATAATTAATATTTATTAACCGCACATAATATATCATATATATATACCATTGTCTATAGTCCACAATTCTCTACTAACTTCTCACTCTCAATAATCTTTTCCTGAGTGACCTGATTAATTAAAACATCATTAGGCATATCTCCAATTATTAATATTGCTGAATCATAAGCTTTTATCTCTGTATCTAAAAGATCTGCTACTTCAGTACCATTTAATATTGCTTTGTAATCTGAACTTAATATGTCATTAATTCCTAAACTATCCACCAGATCCATATATTTAACTCCTTTGACATGAATATGGGCTACATTACCAATATTATTATGCAAATGCACTCTCTCCTGTACTATTGAATAGTCTGGCTTTTCTTCCTCAATCGAGCAGGGATCAAGATGCATATATTTACTATCTGAATAGTCTTGTAGCTGTCCATCAATATATATTTGAAATCCGGCATGTAGATGAGTTTCTTCGTACTGGTTATTTTCTTTA
>LNGD01000113.1 GCA_001587675.1 Candidatus Methanofastidiosum methylothiophilum | reverse complement strand
ATTATTCTATCAACGTCAGAAGTTATCTGGACAAGAACCGACATAAACCTAAAGGAAGGTTGAGCTGGGAGAGATTTATAACCCCATATGTTTGAAAATTCGTATAGTTTATCGTACTTTTCCCTTTTAGTGATATCTTCGTCACTAAAGTAAGTTACTTCAACTCTGTCAAATTCATCATAAATGTTTAAGAAGTCAAGGTCAAGGGCAATTTTAAGCTCCTTTGAAGGTTTTGTCTTGACAAAAATATACCTAAGTACATCAGGCTCCATTACATTAAGAATGTCTGAAGGCAAAACAACATTTCCCTTAGATGATGACATCTTTCCACTTGCACCTTTTAATGAAACAAATTCATAGGTTACACCGATGATTGGGGGCTTATTAAATATCTCTTGAATTATTTTTTGGCCTGTATCGGCACTTCCGCCTTGCGTACCATGGTCTTTCCCATAAGGCTCATAATCGACCCCAAGTTGTGCCCATCTTGAAGGCCAGTCTACTCTCCATTTCAGTTTTATGTAGTTGGCCTTTCTTAAATCAGCAGTCTCTTCAAATCCACATTTGCATGTGTAACTAAGACCATATTCTCCATCATAGGAAGTAATCTTAGTTAGATCTTTTCCACATTTTGGGCAGTAAATAGAAACTGGGTACCAGTCCAGAGATAGTTTTTCTCCACCTCTCTGGCTGTTAAGTAATTCTATCAGTTTATCCTTTTTATCAAGGGCTATTTTGATATTTTCTCTGTATATCCCTTTTTGGTATTGTTCTGACGCTCTTAAGAAATCAGGTTTCATTCCTGCTTCAGCAATAGATTTCTCAAAAGGCTCAATAAAATGATCGGCAAATGATTTGTGGCACCCCTCTGGGTCAGGAACCAAATAATCTGGGAGACCTATATACTCTGAATAACTGGAAGGCACATTAGCTGGAACTTTTCTAAATCTATCATAATCATCCCACATATGGATGTGACGGGATTTGTGACCCATATCCTCTAATGCCATGGCTACAAGGCTTGTAGTAATAGCTTCTCTAAAATGACCGATATGACAGTGCCCAGAAGGTGTTACTCCGGATTCACAAATATATTCTTTTTTCTCCCCTCGTTCAGATATTATTCTCTCTGCAAAAGTTGATGCCCAATGCATATCTAACCTCTCCTCCTCACGTTTGAGTCTTTATCGCATATCTCTTTTAAAACTTGCTCAAATGACTCATCTTTCATCAACGTCCTGTTCAGATAAACGCCAGTCCTCCCAATTTTATCTCGCCTAGATAAGACCTGTATTCTTTCCCTGACTATATCAATTGAAACATTTAGAATCTTAGAAACCTCTGCCTCCCTTCCTGTAATTTCTTCTTCCATGTGCCCATCTTCCAGTGGCCTTATTAGTATCAATCTCTTATCGACACCGGGCATTCTTTTACCCTTAACAAGGTCATGAAGCTCTATAGCCCCGCCGAAATAGTAAAACTCGATTTCTTTTCTCTTTGATTCTGTTATCGGGAAAGTAATGGTTTCGCCCCCAAAAAGCGTGATTGAACCCTTAACGAGATGCCACGGAGTTGCTTGAATGATACATCTCTCTTTGATACCAATATCCTCTAATGCCATTTCCAGGAGATAAGTTTCTGGCATGTGCTCTATGAAAAAATCGATGTCTGAGTTCTTATGGACATCACCTCTCGCTACAGAACCATAAAGGATCGGCTGAAAATCAGATATTTTTTCCATTACAGTAATGGCTTTTTTTCTAATTGAGTCTAGCAGCTCCCACTGAGAATGGTCATAAACAATCTTTTTTCTGTGAAAGGCAACAGTTTTCTCCTTCATTATAAAAAATTACAGTTAGAAATATAAATCATTATCTTTGGAATTGGGTATGAACCCGCTTTATGTAGTGCTTTTTGCCATAATTTTGTTCTGGGTACTCTTAGGAGAGCTAAACAGGAGATACAATCTATCAAAGTATGGTATTGATTTCCAAGGCATAATCTTACTTTGGAGGACAAAAAGATTTAATGACTTCATTGATTCAATGTCAAAAAAAGGTAAGAAGTTCTGGGCAGCTTACAGCACTTTAGGTATTGTGGCTGCTGTTGTAGGTATGATCTTAGTATTTTACTTCTTATTCTCAAATGCCCTTAAGGTAGTTATATCGCCAAAGCCATCTCCAGGCCTTGGATTTGTAATACCTGGGATTACTGTCCCATTTTGGTATAGCATAATTGGGCTTGTTGTAGTGATTATCGTTCATGAAGCATCACACGGGATAATTGCAAGGGCAAATAACATTAGCTTAAAGTCAGTAGGGTTGGCATTGTTTGTCGCAATACCCGGCGCATTTGTCGAGCCAGATGAGGAAGAGCTAAAGAAAACTTCAAGACTTGTTAGGATGAAAGTTTATGCTGCAGGGTCAATGGCTAACTTTGTCACAGCGTTTGTCGCATTTCTCCTAATTGTTGGACTCGTTAATCCACTTTTAACACCTTCTGGCATACAAATCGTTTCTGTGGAGGATACCTCTAATGCATATGGATTTTTATCACAGGGAGATATAATTACAGAAATTAACGGAATGAAGATTGAAACATTACAGGACTTTTATGACTTGATGGAAAATACAAAACCTGGGGACACATTGAGTATAATAACTGACAAAGGAAGTTTCAATGTTTTATTAAAAGATCATCCGACAGAGTTGGATAAGGGATACATAGGGATTGTAACTTCACAGAACTATAGCTCACCAATTAACATGAAGTTATTGACGCCGATAAATGGGGCTTTATTCTGGATATTCCTTTTGAATTTTAATATAGGGCTAATTAACTTATTCCCGTTACCATTTTTATTTGATGGTGGGAAGATCTTCAAAGAGATAATTGATATTAAATTTAGTGAGGCAAATTCTACTGCCATACAGAAAATATTTGCTGTCATAGGCATACTATTGTTTGCAATTAACATGCTGCCCTCACTCTTATGATATTATGATAACTGTAGTTTTTTTACGGGGAAAGAAAATTGTAGAAGTCGAGGCAAGTAGTGTAGCTGAGATTGTATCAAAACTTTCTATCATCAGAGAACAATATGTTTTTATTAAAAATGGAAAGATTGTATGCGAGGACGAATCTCTTTCAGACGGAGACACCTTAGAGCTTTTCCCAGTTGCATCAGGTGGTTAGATTGAAGTGCTCTAGGTGTAGAAAAGACGCAATCTATTTTCAGAGACAATCTGGCCAATATTACTGTAGTGACCATTTCAACAGTTATTTCATTAAAAAGTTCATGCGAGTCGTTAGGGAAGACCAGCTAATAAAAAAGAATGAGAAGATTGCAGTCGCTGTTAGTGGTGGTAAAGACAGTCTTACCTTGGCATTTCTCCTAAGAAATCTTCAAGAAAGATATCCGTTTGATATGGAGGCCATTATAGTTGACGAAGGCATAGAGGATTATAGGAATCATACTATTGAAGCAGCAAAGGCCCAGCTTGAAAAATTGGATATAAGTTATCATATAGAATCTTTTAAAGATAATTTTGGGAAAACTCTTGACTTTTTTGTTGAAAAAAACAAGGAAAATGCATGCGCTACATGTGGAGTTTTAAGAAGATATGTACTAAACAAGAAAGCACGAGAATTGTCCTGCACAAAGCTAGCGACTGGCCATAACCTTGACGATGAGGATCAATCTGTTTTAATGAATCTGATGAGGGGAGACATCATAAGATTTTCTAGAGGACAAAACTACTACAAGAAAATAAGTGATAAATTTGTGGAAAGGATCAAGCCTTTGAGATACTTTCTAGAGAAAGAGATAGTGATATTTGCACTTAATAATAAGATTTGCTTTGACTCATCAGAGTGCCCTTATGCTGAGTATGCTATGAGGGGAGAGGTAGGAAAGTTTCTTGACAAAATGGAGGATTTAAGACCCACAACAAAATATTCTCTTCTTTCAGGTTACGATAAGATACTCCCAACTTTGAATCAATACTTTATACCTGAGTCAATTGGTGTTTGTGAAATATGTGGGGAACCCACGATGGATGGGACTTGCATGAGATGCAAAATTTTGAAAAAATAAGATAAATATAATGTTTAGATACATAATGGAAATATTCTTATATCTATAATTCTAAATATAATCGGTGATACAACGAAAAAAATCGATCTTAGAATTTATTTGATATTAATCGTTGGGATATTGTTCTCTTTAATACCTGCTTTTGGAGAAGAAACTTTAGATGATACTTTTTGTTATGATGTTCCAGATACCGTTAGAAGCATATCTATCGTGACAAATGGTTATTATGCTGGGGCTGTGGGAGTTGGTGAAGAACCAGAAATATTCATTTGTGATAAAGACGGAGTTAGATGGGGATGCAAAAAAAGAGCTCTTGCAGTTTTACTAAGTGGTGATGGGCGGTATACCCTTGTGGGGATGAGTGATGGTGTTGAATTATATGATAATTCAATTGCTGTGGATATTAGTAAAAGTATTACAAAAGAAATAATAATTCGTTTTGAAGATCTTCCTCCTTGCAAAATTCCTCCATGCGGAGGAGGGGTTATTGATGGTGTTGACCCTCCTAAAAAGTTAGTTGAAGAAGAGAAAATAACTGAGAGTACAATCTATACCTGTAATCCTTTGTGGAAATATACAACAAAGGCAGAAACAAGAGTTCTTGCAATAT
>LNGD01000112.1 GCA_001587675.1 Candidatus Methanofastidiosum methylothiophilum | reverse complement strand
AACATAAAAAGCGTAATCAGCAAACAAATAAATAATGTTTTTTTCATTTATCAAAACCAACCTTGCTCAAATATTTATATCAATCCACGTTTCTTCTGATATTTTAACATTTTTTCAGCATTCTTTTTTTCTGGTTGGGTCATTTCATTTAGGAAGCGTCAGGAATACACGTTTTAAAAAATAAAAGGGTAATGAAGCTCAGGTATTTTCAACTCGAATATTGCTTTTTCTACAAATAGATTAAATAATACGCTAGAATAAACTTTATGGGTTCTTTAAGGTCTTATCATGTTCCCCGATATTTCTTAATAAAATGCCGTCTTCTGTATATTCCCAGGTCATACGAATTTCCATGGTAATGCTTGCCTCAAATATACGCTCTTGCCCCCGTATTTTTTTAGTGCGAAGCGAAGGATGACGAGGGTTCTCCATCAACAGTTCAAGCTTTTTCTTCAATACTTCTTTTACTTCTAGCGAAAGCTGCTTAACTTTATCGGCAAAAAGCTCAGAGTAGTATAGGTTCATAGTTCATCCAACCCCAGCCCTTTCAATAGTTCCTCTTTACTTTTAGCCGTTTTTACCCGGCCTTCCCGTATTTGTTGTTCGACTTTCAGTTCATCCGCTTGCCATTCTTTAGAATAAAACCACATCTGGTCCCGGGGAATAATGGAAACGGGGGTAATAATCAAACAACCATCCTTCTCTTCTATTTCTAACTTATCGCCAGGTTTGAGCTTGAGTTTTTTCACTAGTTCACTAGGAATTGTCACCTGGGATTTCTGTTTTATTTCTACTAGCATGTTCTTCATCTCCAAATAATAAAGTTTAACTTTCTTACTTTATTATATTCTAACCCAATGAAAATATCCACTAATTTAAAGGATTTTAACAGAGATTTTGGAATATCTTGCCTCCCAACATTTTTAGCCTCCTCAACGTTTTTCCCTTATTTTATTGAATACGCCTATTTTAACCATCCAACACGCCACAAAAAAATAAGGACGTGAATAAATCCTTCGTCCTTATTTTTAAAGGCTTTGGTGTCGGAGACGGGACTTGAACCCGTACGGTTGCCCACACGCCCCTCAAACGAAATTCGTCTGGCGTCGCCACGCGAAAATCGCTGGAAGCCTTGTGGCTGTATCCTTCCGTGGATTGTTACGGAACATATTTTTCGTGAAATTTGGATACATCATGGTTTGTAAAACGAGGATTGTCCTGCTGATGACAGTTTAACAGTAGCATTACTCTTTTGCAAGAGAATATTAAATTTGTAGAAATTATTATTATTAAAAAAGTTCTACGAAAAAATATTGAATGAACGTATTGTTAAGCAGATTAATTCATTCGGGGGCTTATTAAAGTAATATTCGATAGTAAGTTGTTGATTTCTTTAACCTCGTGGGTGGATTATCTTCTACATTTATTCTTCAAAAAATCTGAGTTGTTTACTACGGTAAGATATCATAGGTCTATTGTGAATCTTTGTATTATCATTTATCTGTCCAATTAATATGGGTGACTCATCATCATGCGAGGCCCAATTCCTGGATACCATAGTTTGATTAAAATTTGCATAACAATATAGACAACTGTGTTTACAACTGTTGTATTCTCCAATATCAATACTTTTCACGCATCCACAAATCTCTCGCTGATTTGGATCTTTCTCTATGACTATCTTCTCCCCAAGTAGCTGAGAAATTAACATATCATCAATGCATTTTCCATGTTGTATTTTAATACTCTCAAAGTCTATCATCTCAGAACATGTTTCAATTATTAACCCATAATTATAAGCTATTTTAGAAAGTTGAGAAGAGATTTCACACATATCCAAATCGCTTAAAGATTTCAAGTTTATATGCTTTAGGTTTCTTTTAGCTTTTGCATAGACATCAATAAAACTTATTACACATTTATTTGTATATGGGTGTAAAAGCTTACACAAATATTCAAACCATTTGTAGTGATATTCTTTGCTGAATTTATCCGAAATTAAAATAGGATCGTAACGCCAGATTATTCTATTCTTCCCTAATGTAATGAATAAATGAATAAAATCATTTATTATAGATTTTTTGCTCGGTAGATTAACTTCAATTGTTTTGTCATATGAGTTTAAAGTAAACTGAAAATAATAAGTATATTTATTTAATAAATGGAGATATTTTAGCATCGGCCTTGGATTTTTGGTCCAAAATACAATACAATCAATTAGTTCAGGGTTTAAGTCTATCCTGCTAATCTGCTTACTGTTCATTGGGTTTCTTACTAAAACAAAACCTTCTTTAATTCTGTTGTAAAACCATTTACTATAAAAGGCAGGTATGTCTGTTCTTCTACTAACACTAAAAATCATTTATCTGTTCCTTTCTAATATTTCATAGGAAAAATGCATCAGCTACAACGTTGCTTGGGGGAAAATCAATACCACACCTATAAGTTGAACCCTCACAATAATTTCTTTCAGATATTTGATAACAATTAATACCCTGACTAGCGATTAGGTTAAAAAGTTGTTGGACTAAAGGGTTCTTAACAAAAAGTCTAAAAGTAACCTTGGAAATATCTCTTCTAATACCCCTATGCGATATTGTATATTCTATTTTTGAATAACAACTTGAATTTGTACATATATTATACCACAGGGCACAAGATTTTGGAAGTATATAAACTAAGTCGATCTCATAATTGTTAAAAAAATATTTGCATTCATTGCTCATAATAATAGCATTAAAATCGCTATTGCCTACCACATTAGTCATATCTTCAATTAGCATTAATCCGTTGGGACGCAAGTATTGATGCCCAACTCTTAACATTTCTAAATATGTACCATGGTTTAGAATGCTATCTTGATTATAAAACTCATTAGCGAACTTAAAGCTATGTATTATATCGAATCCTATATTAAAATTCAATCTATCTATCAGAGGAATGATATAATTCTTGTTGGGGAAATTTTTGGAGTAGTGATTGAGATAAATATTATTTCCATTTTGCGGGCAGTAACTATAAAAGTCAGTTAACATTTTTATTTGATAATTGAGTGCTATAGGGTTTCCGTCAATAGAGTGTATGTTAATAGTAGCATTTTTTATTCGTTCGTTTAATACAGTTAATAAACCAAATAAGTTGCCACCCGTTCCCGAACCAATGTCAAGAATCTCTATAGTTTGATTTGCTGTTAGGGAATTTAACATGAGTTGATTTAGAATATTTTGATAGATATGGTAAGATTCAACATAACTTCTTGGAAAATAAGTACCTAAATAGCGTTTAGTGGATTCTTCATCGTTATTTAAGTTGCATCCGGCTTCAAATGGATTGATCTCATAATAAGCTCCTAGTTTCTCAAATAAATATCGTTCAAGATATGGGTTTGCATTTATCAATAATACTCTCCTCCATTGAATGAAATAGTATCTGGTATAGCAATATTTACCACAAGAAATTAACTTTTCCTTCTTGTTTGTGTAAAAAGATAGCAATATAAAATAAATACAAGATAATAACAACACAGTAAATACTATACATTAATCCTATGCAGGAATTAGAGATGAGACGAATATATGCTGCCTTGTAGAAGGGATAAACTATTATCAAGTTTGGGAGTTGGTCGAGGAGCAGGGGCAGTTGTTTTAAGGTCAAGAGAATAATATATGTAACTTGTAAAAAGCAATGCTAGAAACATATGTATAATAGAGAGCAGATTTTTCTCCTATCATTCGGCAGACTCTCCTTTCAAAGGCGATTGGCTCCAACAACGAGGCCGGTCGCCTTTTTTAATGTGCCTCAATGTCAATTTTAATGCAAGGGGTGAAGAGTCTATTGATATTGAACGGTAATATTGTTCGCATGGTTCGCAGTAATCTTAAAATGCCAGAAGGAGTTCGCTCAAAGATTGAATATATCCCAGTCCTATCTCTGCCGAATTGAACACGGCTCCAGGGTAATTACGCCGGAAGTAGAGTCGAAAATTCGTGATGAATTTGCCGCAGATGATCTGATTATTTCAGTTCTAACGGTTGCTGCCCACGTTGTAAAAGAAGGGGGGATAGAAAAAAGTGACATCCAAAACTTGTTAAGCAAGGTGAGTTAACCACTCAGATGCAAACAGCAATAGAGTTCCTATTGGTAAAGCGAGGTTCCAACGTAAAATACTCCAAGATCGCCCAGGCTGTGGGTGTTTCTGTAAGAACTCTGGGGAGGTGGCGGAAGCTCCCGGAGTTTCAAGCCGAACAACGAAGAAGGAGCATTGAGATCATGGGTGACTCATTACCCCTGGTGCTTGACACGTTAACGAAAAAGGCCATAGCAGGGAACAACAAGAGTATTGAATTATACCTTAAAACATTGGGACTTATCCGCGAGGGGTTCGATATAATGGCAAGGTCTAAAGCAGAGGACGATGATCCCAGGAGCAACGCCAATATCGAGGCCGAAATAGAAGAACTCCGGCGACAATTAGGACTTGCTGACGACGATGATGAATTCAGCCTGGATAATTAACTACGGAAATGGAGGTTATCTAAATGTTCCAGGAAAAAATGAACGAGTTCAAAAAAACAGAGTCCAAGTACCAATCAATTATCTCCACCCTTGATGACCAGCAAAAGGATCTGGAGCAAAAAATAAACCAAAATAAAGCATCCTACCACCGGGCTATGATGATGGATATAGAGGACGGAACCAGGAAGACCCAGGCTGAGCTTTCCAAGCATCTTCGAAACGCAG
>LNGD01000111.1 GCA_001587675.1 Candidatus Methanofastidiosum methylothiophilum | reverse complement strand
CCCCTACTGGAAGCCTTAGCATACTTGCAGATTGCTCTTCTGGAATTGAACCAGTGTTCTCAGACGTGTTTGAACGAAATCTTACTGTTGGGAAAATTGAAGAAACAAGAGATATCTACAAGTCTAAGTATTGTAGAGTTAGCCATGAAATCGATCCCAAGTGGCACTTAAAGATACAAGCACAGTGGCAGAAGTGGGTGGATGGAGGAATAAGCAAAACAATTAACATGCCTAACTATGCTACTTTTAGAGATGTAAGAGATGCATATCTTAATGCATGGTATGAAGGAGTAAAGGGAGTAACAGTATACAGAGATATGTCAAAATCAGAACAAGTATTATACAGAAAACCATCTTGTGAGGGGGATACATGCTATCTGTAAAACTTATTGATCTTATTAACGAGGCTTATAAAACAGCAGATGAACATGGTTGGCATAGTATTAATAGAACATTCGGAGATTTAATTGCTCTTTGTCATGGAGAACTATCAGAAGCACTGGAAGAATATAGGGATGGAGGGCTTAATAAAGACAATCTTATTTACTACAAAAATGATAAAGAAGGGAACATCAAACCAGAAGGAGTTGCAGTAGAGATAGCTGACCTCCTAATAAGAGTATTTGATCTTTGCAAAGATATGGATATACCTATAATTGATGCACTAAAGATTAAAATGGAATATAATAAACTTAGACCATACTTACATGGAGGTAAGAAAATATGAGTGATTTTGAAACATCTCTTGCAGGAGTTCTTTATGAACTCAGTACATTCCTTCTTGAGAAGAATGAAGCATATGGAAACTCAGCATTTTGTCCTATCAATATATTCTCAAAAGCAAATGCTCTTGAACAAATTGATGTAAGAATAGACGACAAACTAAATAGACTTATGAAAGGGAAAGAATATATAGGAGATGATACAGTTCTTGATCTTATTGGTTACCTTATTATCCGAAGAATGATTACAAATAAAATAAATAAAGGAGCCTGCAATAATGGACAAGAAAAGTCTACTACAAGATAGTCAAGAAATGGGGATATCTTCAAAAGGTAAAAAAGAATATGAAAAGTTTCTTACTGGTGGTAAACTTACAATGAAACAAAGTATAATTGCTTTTTGTTATGATTGTGCAGGATTCTATTCTAATGGAAAAGAAGACTGTGAAGTAGACACATGCCCACTTTATCCATTTATGCCATATAATAAAAGTAAAAAAGATAAGTCAGATTTAGTTACTATTAAGGGTTTCCTTAAAACAAATATTAGTGCTGCAGATATGGAAAAACTACGTCTAGAGCAGTCTGAAATCGAAAAAGATTCAGGTTAAGGCATAATATACCTACGTAATAAAAAAGCCCTGTAAAAACATCTACAGGGCTATTTTTTTGTACTTGTTAATTCATCGTTTAAATGATTTCTTTAGTTCATTAATATCTTGTTGTCTACCTTTTTGTGTCAATAAAAAATAATCCATCTGTCTTGTAATTATTTTTTCAAGATTACTATTAATTTTTTCTACATCTGCTATATTCTTTTTCTGATTTGTTTGTAACTCAATAATAGACTTCTTCATTTCTTCAATATCGCATTGCATCTTCTGTGATTCTATCCGAGCAATATCCTGTTTTACTACTGCCTTTTCAAACGTCCCAAATCTAGCACCAACAAATATAATAAGAGCGGTAAAAACACTAATACCTATTGTCTCTATAGCTCTTACCCAATTAAAATGTAATCTTGAATCATTTTTATAAACAAATGGTTTTATATATGGATTCTTTTCATTAGTATAGTCTCTCATTAAATCTCCTCGATAAAAGTATGGTGTGTCGATATAGGACATTATTTACTCCTTAAGTAATTTAAATCTTCGTACCCTCCGTTAATTACATTCTTTTGTATAGGTTGTTCACGAAGATAATTTAAATCTTCGTATTCTTCATTATCCATACTAGGATTCCCTTCTTGTATATTCTTTATTATTCTTGGTAATTGAGTCTTAGCTTCTTTACTAATTCCTTTTAAATCTTTAATAAATATCAAAGTCTTCATTAATGCTTGAGCACTATTGATACTCTTAAGTGCTTCTTCATTCCCAATTTTCTTTTGATATTCTTTTTCATTTTTCAGTATATCATTAAAGACTTGTGGAGATCGTATAGATTTTGCAACATTATCCATAAATATTCCTAATACAGTAGGTAAATCTCGTTTAGGATAAAGTCTAGTAAGTTCATTAATAGCATCTTTGTAAGCTGTTTGTATTTCTTTTGAAGACTCAGGGTCAGATAAAGGATTACTTCTGATAACACCTACAAATTTCTCACGTATCTCTAAGGTTTTATTTGATAATTCTCTCTCTTTTGTAATTGCTTCATATCCTGCAAACACCTTAGAAGATGTCTCTGTTAGATAATTTGTATTAGGAGAAGGCAACATCCTTCCAACGGGTAATGGTATATCTTCTCTAATGCCTAATATGTTTTTAATACTTGTCCATGCTTTCAATGTACTTCCTAATGCTTCATGTTCATACTTCATTGATTCTCTACTAATATAGTTCCCAAGTAATGGAACATTGCACTTAGCAAAATATATTGCAACATACTTCATTATTGCTTTATCAGTAAGAAACTTAATATCAGTAGGAAATATCTTTGCTCTATCATAAGGGTCTTGGTGCATAAATAATCCTCTAGTAAATCTTACCAATGGGTTCAATAATCTATACATAACTTCTTTGTTTGTTTTGTAGATATCAGGTATAATCTGTTTCCTAAATTCTTCTGGTGTAATTTCTCCATGTAAAACCCTCATAGCGCCATTGACAATTATCCCAGGAGTGTTCAATAAAGGAAGAACATCAATAGGCAACTGAGGACACCATAAACTCGCATTACCTGTTTTTTTATCAATAAATATTAAATGAAACTTTTTACGTATACTCATTGGTAACATAGTTTCCCATTGTTCTCGGTCTGGATCATTAAGGTTCCATGCTGCAGCAAATATTGCAGGGAAAGAAAGCATAAATCCCATACCAATAAAGTGTTGAGGACTATGGAATAATTTCCTCAAACCCATACCTGCGTTCCTAAAAAACCATTGTCCAAATGGAGCAACAAGATTTGACATAACACCTTTGAAATTTTCACTCTGTCTAAGATAATCAGTACAAAGTGTTCTTGCTATATTAGCAAGTTTTGCTTCATTTGAAGTTGCTTCATACATATGAGGAACCCAATCATAACTATCAATAACCTTCTTCATTTGCTCTTCTGTAGCATACATGAACTGATCATACATTGATGCAGCTAACGCTACTCTCAAGACATTCTCACGCATCTCACCAGTCTTTTCAAGAAAGTTTGCAGTCTTACTTAATACATTGTCACTTTCTTTTAATCTTATCTCAGCTAAAGAAGTAGCATCAAGTATGCCATGATCATCCATCCACATTTCAAACTTACGTTCTTTTTCATCAAATTGGTAGTTATATTTCTTCCATCCCATTTCCTGAGAATATTTTTTTAATGCATACTTTAGAGCAAATCCAGTATGTTCTAATATATCAAATCTGTTCTCTGCTAACAAAGTTAACATCATTGCATCACCTAACATATTATTAGCCTGGAACACTGGCCACACAGAAAGAATAGCAGTATGTTTAAACCCTCTAGTAAACTTTTGTAGAGTCCTCATTGCTCTATCAGCCCAACTGTTTCCTCTATGAGTAAGGTTATTTAAAGCATTATGAACTGATACAGGTATTAACCAAGTAGGTTGTTCACCACTTACTAGTGGACCATTCTTAACTTCACCAGTTTTTAAATCAATTCCTTCAAATGCTTCAAACTTTAGTGTATAGTATGTCTTTGGGACTGCTATATATTTTTCTCCATTAATATCAGTAGTGGTACCTTCTCTTAACCACATATGATACTTTCCTTCAGCATCTTTGTTAAAAAGATGTTCCGTTCCCTTCATTGGAATTACTTGTTGATTTGTATCAAGTGTAGTATTTTCTTTTACAAATTGTCTGGTATAATCAAACTTATGAAATACTTCATTGATCTTATCTTCAACTAAATTATCAACAAAAGGATTCATCAAAGATGCGATCATACTTTCTGGAGTAAAATCGTGAAGTGGTTTTCCATGAATTGTTCTTGGTTTTGTATATCCTCTTATTGGTGTCTTAACCATCTTAGATGGCATATAGTAAACTTTGTCTACCATCCAATCTTCAGTATATTCTACAACTTGATGATGCAAATAAAATTCATTCTTCTGCTGTGGTCTTACTTTTCCTCTTGCTAATTGTTCGTCAAATGATCTTGCACAAAGAATTTTATAATTACTTATACAGTCAAATATATTTATGATAGAATCTGTACTACGTTTTTCAATATTATCTCTTGCTATTTTTATATTATTATCTGCTTCTTCTATAATTTTGTTGAGTTCTTCTTGCCCAACATTTGCTCTTATATCATGTTGTTTTTTGTGTATTTCATCTCTTTTTTCTCTTGCTCTAATATAATCTACTGCTATCTGTGCTTCTGTGTTTGACATCTTATTGAACAAAATATACCGTAGTATTGATTCTTGTGATCTTATTGCCGTAGGTAATGTAAGAATCTGTTCCCTTAAGAATATCCTAAAATCAGGTGGTACATCAGGAAAGAATAATCCTATACCACTTTGCCCTTCATTTTTTGCTCCTCTATAATGTCCTTTAATAATA
>LNGD01000110.1 GCA_001587675.1 Candidatus Methanofastidiosum methylothiophilum | reverse complement strand
GACCCAGTGTAAAATTGTTCTCCTTTAATGACTCCGTCTTTGTCTCCATCGATAATGCCTATTACAGGTATTCCAAATCTCTTTAGGATATACCCAGAAATCCTTGTTGTGTCATCCCCAACTGTAACAGCTCCGCTTATGTTTGAAAGATTTTTGTATATAGAATAGGCATCGTGATTTATGAAAAGAATCTGGTCACCTTTTAGTTTTTTTATCAGAGTACTGTCTCTTGTTTCAAAGCCGGGAGTGCTATCAATCTTGATAGAATAAATATCGATTTCTTTTATTTTTTCAAGTCCGTGTTTTTTTATTTTTACTCCAGAAATATTCTGAATTTTTTTATCTTTAACAAATATTTTCACATCTTTGCTAGTGACTGTCCCTACAACAAGCCCTTTAAATAATAGGAGTTCTCCAGGTTTACAACCCTTCACGCTCCTTACAAGAAGATCCCCTTCTTCTTTTACATCAATTCCTCCAGAGAGATACTCTTCTTTATAACCTAGTGGGAGCAAATAAGTCTTTATGTCTGAAAGACCAGGCTTAACTTCGAAAAGAGATCTCGTATTGATGTCAATTCCTAGTATTTCTCCATCAAAGCTAACTCGCTCACCAATTGTTCCAAGAAAAGCCTTTGCAGTTTCAATTGAACGCGCCTTTAATACAATAATTACTTTATCAAATCCTTCTAGTTCTGAAATAGCCTTTGATGGCCTCTTAAAAATAAGCTCAACACCCTCTATTCTACTATCGAAAAGAGATGTTATTCCCATAGTTCCAACAATGTACGATTTTAAAATATACTTTTCACTAAGATTTTGAAGAAGCCAAATACTTTCTTCATCATAGAATATGTCTATTCCGTGGAATAATAGCGCTAACATGGTAGTTTCATCAGATTTTTTGTTTCCTCTACAAGTTTATTTGCTTTATTTATGTCCTTTGCCTCTGCTATAACTCTCACAATTGGCTCAGTATTTGAAGGTCTGATGTGGATCCATGAATCTTCAAGATCAAACTTCAATCCGTCAATATCGGTATAGGATTCGCCTGAGAAGTATTCTTTTACGTTTAATAGGTTCTTTTCAAATGACTCTTTGGATATCGTTATCTTATCTTTTACCATGTAGTATTTTGGCAGTTCTGAAACAATCGAAGATAGGGGCGCATCGGATTTAGACAATCCCATTAGAATCAAGGATATTGCAGCTAGAGAGTCCCTAGCGTATTGGATTAAAGGTAGAATTACCCCACCGTTACCTTCTCCACCAATAGAAGCATTGGACCTTATCATTTCCTCTACTACATTTATTTCCCCTACCTTTGATCTCTTAACTAAACCCCCAAATAAAGAAACTACATCTTCAAGGGCCCTAGTAGTTGATAGATTTGTAACGACAATTTTATTTGGCGGATTCATATTCTCAAAGAAGAATTTTGTGGCCAGAACAAGTGTATTTTCCTCTCCGATGTAATTTCCCTTTTCATCTAGGATAGCGACCCTATCCGCATCGCCATCTAGGGCAAAACCAATATCGATGGAATCATTTCTTTTAATAAAATCGGAAAAGTTAATTAAGTTATCTTTTAGTGGTTCAGGATTCCTTGGAAATGTATACATATAATTACAGTTTAATTTAACTACATTGAATCCTAAACGTTTGATAAATGTTGGTATGAACTCTGAACCGGCAGCATTACATGCATCAACAGCAACAGTTAGATTAGTTTTTTTTAATGAAGAAAAATCAATTCTTTTTAAAACTGAGTTAATATGAATATCTTTTGCTTCATCGTCTTTTATTAGTTTACCAAGTTTGTCGTATGGCTGAAATTTGAAATTTTTTTCAGTTAAATTTCTTTTAATAGAATTAATTTTTTTCTCGTTAAAGAATATTCCGTTTCCTTCAATGAATTTTAAGCCATTCCATTTTTCGGGATTGTGGCTTGCAGTTATAGATATACCCCCAGAAGCATTCATAGATTTAGTTACAAATTGAACTGTAGGTGTAGGTGCAATTCCAATGTCTATTATCTCAAAACCAGATGCCTCAAGAGAGGATATAACTGCATTTTTTACCATATCCCCAGAAATTCTTGAGTCATTACCAACGACAACTTTACCCAAGGGAATCTCCTTAGCAAATGAAGATACATAATTACATATGAGTTCAGGAGACAGTCCTTCACCAACTACTCCTCTAAGTCCTGAAACACCAAAGATTACTTCCATTAAATCACCCTAGTGAAAACTTGTTACAAGAAACTCCACAATCTTTTCGCTCTTCTTTTGTCATTTCAAATATTTCCTTCATTAAATTTTCGTATTCTTTTGTTAATGAAATACCTCGCCTTTCTGCAGCCCTTGAATAAGTTGTTACGGCAGACTCAAAAATTAGTTCAGAAGGTTCAGCACCAAGCGATTTTCCCCACATACAGAAACTTGGAACATCTTCATAAATTGTTCCATGGATATGGGCGGCAAATCCTATTTTCTTACCTGTGTATATCATAGTTCCGATAGAAGATTTTGCGT
This sequence comes from Candidatus Methanofastidiosum methylothiophilum, assembly GCA_001587675.1. Classification (GTDB taxonomy): domain Archaea; phylum Methanobacteriota_B; class Thermococci; order Methanofastidiosales; family Methanofastidiosaceae; genus Methanofastidiosum. The sequence continues at coordinate 2,244 of LNGD01000110.1, read as the reverse complement.
TGTCACCTATCACACAGCCAAAAAATTGTTCTCCAGAGTCAATAGTTTTCCCACCTATTTTATATTTTATTTTACCATAGGTGTCTTTTAAGTCACTGTTTGAAGTACCGGCTCCTAGATTTACCCACTGCCCTAAATAAGAGTGGCCAATAAATCCATAATGCTGTTTATTTGTATAGCTGTGGAATATTGATTCTTCGATCTCACCGCCAATCTTACATACATCACCTATTGAGCAGTCTTCAATTCTTCCACTCTTTATTAGACAGTTGTTACCAATATAAGTAGGTCCAGCAATCCTAGAAAATGCTCTAATTCTAGTATTATCTCCTATATATATGGGGCCTTTTCTTACGTCAAAAACTATATTCTTTTCAGTCTCGACATTTTTTCCAAAATAAACAAGGTTGGTATCACCCATTATGTCGATATCAGCTTGGCTCTTGCTTCCCTCTTTTGAGTATAATAAGAATTCTCTTTTAATTTCATTGTTATTTCCCTTTATTAGATCCCAAGGATATTTTATGACATTAAGATTTGAAATTTTGAATTCTGGAAGGCCTATTTTCTTTAATTTATCAATATCCTTAACAGTTGAAATATTTACATTGGTCATGGATTTTTCTTTTGCATAGATAAATGCGACTTCATCATTGTAGTAATAAATTCCCTCATTTTTTATATCAGGCCGTTCCTTCATTAATAATCTTCCATTTATGAAAAGCACATTACCTTCTGAGGGCTCATTAACTTTGACTTCATTGGAATAAAGGGGTTTTAGATATTCCCTCATAATTAGATATTTATTAATTTCAGGAAAGAAATATTCAATTTTTTCTCTCAGGCTTTTAAAACCGCACCTTAGTTCAAAGACTGGTCTTGAATAAGTAAGGGGTAAAAAATTCTCATATAGATTATCTTCAAATATACATATACTGTCCAAAATATCCCCTAATCCTTTCAGATGCTTACACATTTAAAAGTTGTGATAGATATATAAACAATACATATTAAATATATTAAATGCATGATCTTAATGCCTTTTTTAAAGAAATTCTTAATAAAAAATTAGTCATATTAGGGGTAGGCAGTGATCTCAGGGGTGATGACGGTGTTGGGCCTTACCTCACAGATAGATTATCTATTCGGAATAATGATAGGTTTCTTAGCATTAACGGTGGCCTTGTACCTGAAAATTTCACATCAGATATTAGAAAATTTAAACCAGAAATAGTTATAATAATTGACGCTGCGTTGATGGAGAAGGCACCTGGAGATTTTGAACTCATAAAGATAAATGAGGCAACAGGTATATCATTTTCTTCTCATTCTATGCCACTCTCTGTCCTTGGGAAATATCTTTCAAGTTACATAGGAGCTGAAGTATACGTCCTAGGCATTCAAGCCACTAATCTTAACTTTGGAAGTGAAATGTCTACAAAAGTAAAGGAAACTGCAGATAGTCTATTTGAAATAATTAATACTTGTCTAAGAGGTGACTATTAATCACTATTTAGCTTTTCTAAAAGATCTGTTATTTCAGATTCACTCATCTCTTTGATCCTATATTTTTTTAGTATTTGATCGCGCTGATTTATTTCTGGCACCTCTTCCAAACTAATATCTTTAGTGATAATGCAGTCTGGATAAGTAATCTTGATCATATCGATGTCGTCAGAAGATAGTCTTACAACTGACAATCCACAGCGTTGGAATTGAAACGGAGCATCAAACCTACATTCATTTCCCCTAAAAACAGATCCAGAGCTTAATAGCTTTCTTTCTCCACCTAAAATAGCCCCATCTAATAAAATTACCTTAAGTTCCTCTTCATAATCTCCCTTATCCGCAAGTATTCTAACATATCCTGTAAATCCATTGTAATCTTTAGTAAGCTCATGGATAAAATCTATGATTGAATTAATTTCCAAATTGTACTTCACTGATGTCTTTAAGATGTGGCCTTTGGGAAGTTTCATGTTATTACTACTAGCTTTTAGTCTTTAAATCTTTCGAAAGATACAATGCAAGGCGCATCAATATTAAACTCAAAATTGTATGTATATTTTGATGATTCACCTTCAACATTATAATCCAAGGCTCCAAGCAAAGTAATGGCTCTAAGACATGCAATTTCTTTGTTTTCAGTCTTTAAGGTCTTACAATGAGATTTATATGGACAACTAATTGCTTTAAAAATGAATTTTCTATCATCGCCTCCAAATTCAAAATCATTTTGATTGA
>LNGD01000109.1 GCA_001587675.1 Candidatus Methanofastidiosum methylothiophilum | reverse complement strand
GAATTAAATTTACGGTTTTAAGGAATATATCAAGTTTTGCCGCTGCAATATTAATTGCAGTTGCTATAGGTGTAATACTATGAAAGAAAATAAGATAATTAAAGGGAGTGATAAATCTAAAATAATGAAAAGTTATGCCGGAGTTCTATTATTTATAGCATTGTTTATTGTGGTAGTAAGCTTATTCCCAGAAAGAAAAGAAATAATTGTCAATGAATCAGTGAAATATTTTATAGAAATGCTAATAATTATCCCAGCAGTTATGTTGTCCATAGGGTTATTTAGCGTTTGGGCGTCTAAAGAAAAAACTAGTAAGTATTTGGGTAAAGAATCCGGCCTTAAAGGTGCTTTGATATCCATTATCATTGGATCTCTACCAACAGGCCCACTTTATATGGCCTTCCCTATCGCATCCTCTCTCCTTAAAAAAGGAGCCAGTACGTTAAACATTGTAGTTTTTTTGGGAGCGTGCGCATGTCTAAAAATACCCCAAGGAATAGTTGAGCTTAAATTTATGGGACTAGAATTTATGATATTGAGATGGAGTTTTAGTATTATCTTAATTATTCTAATGGGATCTATAATAGAAAAAGCAATTAGTGTGAAAAAAGAGACATTTACCCAAATATAAAATAAGAAAAATATTTTTAATTTTTCTTTGCTACAATGCTTAAGCTTTCAATAGGCAATCCATAATATTGCCTTATGCTTATCTCCTCATCACTTGAAGTAGTTGAGATTTCAAATCCTGCATCTTTAATTATTTTTAGATAATCTTCTTTTAAGATTGCACCCGCAATACAGCTTACTAGAAGCATCTCATTTTTTCTTAAATCGTCACTTAGGTTTTGAAGCAAGACTATGTCAGATATGTACATTCTGCCACCTTTCTTTAGAACTCTGTGAGCTTCATTAAAGGCTTTAGCCTTATCAGGCACAAGATTAATCACACAATTACTTAATATTACATCTACCGAACCATCATCAATAGGAAGACTTTCTATATCGCCATGCCTAAATTCAACGTTTTTATATCCGTATTTTTTGGCGTTTTGCTTTGCTTTATCGACCATAGTCTCAGTTAAGTCAACGCCTATGACTTTTCCTTTTTCTCCAACTTTATCTGCTGCAAGAAAACAATCTAATCCTGCCCCAGATCCAAGATCTAATACCGTTTCTCCTTCCTTTATCTCGCCAAGAGCAGTAGGATTTCCGCAACCTAATCCAAGATTGGCCTCAGATACATTTCCGATCTGTGTATCTGAATAGCCCAATGATTTAGCAATTAGTTCATTATTACCGCCACCACATCCGCAACTGCAACCGCAGTTTGAAGATGCTATTCTAGAATAATTTTCTTTTACAATTCTCTTAATATCTTCATCTCTCATTTTTATCTCCTCCGCAACATGGTGGGCCTTCTTGAGGTATAGGACAAAACTGACCTACTAACTCTTCGTCGTTCTTTGATTCTGTTCCACATCCACAATTGCATCCGCAACTAGATGTTTCCGTTATTGGTTTTTTCTTTCTCTTGATTTTATATATATCCTCAAATTTCATGATTATTCTCCTCACAACAAGGTACCCCAGAAATACCAAAATTATTTAACATTTCAATAGTGGCCTTATCTTTGATACTGTAGATAATATTCCTGCCTTTCTTTTCGGATTTTAATATACCCGCATCGACTAATATCTTAAGATGCCTCGAGATTGTAGTCTGGTCTTTTTGGATATCAAATGTAAATTCGCATGCACAGTACTCCTGAGTTAGTAGGCATTTAACTATCTTAAGTCGAGTTTCATCTCCTAGAGCTTTGAATACTTCTACTTGGGCGTCCATAATATTTATGCATATATGTGCATATATAAATATTTCTATTAAAGTACGAATTCTTTTAAATATCTTTAATACTTTAAGACTAGAGAAGATGAAAAGAATAGGTATTGTTGCTTGTGAAATTTTTGAAGAAGAACTACTTAAGTTATTATCTGAATATGATAATATTGGCAAGATTATACTTGTTTCTAATGATTCTTCAAAAGAGTTTCAAAGAATGCTCGAATCCAACTACCATTACGACAAAATTACAATTGCAAGAGAATTATGTTCAACAAGGTTTCTTAAGAGACAAGCTCCGTTAGAAGTTGTTGTATATATCCTTCCTTTTGCACTCCACCTTTATGCGGAAGATATTAAGAGGGAAGTTGTGGCGGCCGCTAAGGAGATTGAAAAACATGTTGATTACATACTCTTATTGTATGGGTTATGTGGAAATGCCTTGGGATCGGTTAAAGAATTATTGATTAATAATAAAATAAAAGTACCATTTGATATTCTAGCTAATGAAAAGGGGCAAATCATGGATGATTGTATATGTGCACTTATTGGTTCAAGTGAAAATTATCTAAAAGAGTTAGAACAAACTACCAATATTTTTTTTATGACCCCTGGGTGGGCAAAACATTGGCCAAAACTTTTGGAAGAAAAGACAAGAAATGTAGATCCTGAAAAAAAAGCGGAATTGTCTAAAATGGATGTTAAAGAAAAATTCAAAATGGCTCTTGGAAGTTCCGACTATAAAAGAGTAATTGGAATAGAACTTGACTTTATTGATAAGTTGAATTTTAGGGCTAGATGCAATGAGTTTGCAGCGAATTTTAATAGTGAAGTTGTCATAAGAGAAGGAAATATTAATACTTTAAGAAATTCATTTGATAAGGCTTTGAAAGAATTAGAAAATAATGAGGCATTATAATAAATACAAAGATAATGTTTTTACTTTGGCATCAAAACTTTGTCAATGATATGGAGTATTCCATTGGAGCAGCTGATATCAGGGGTTAGTACTGTTGAATTTTCAAGTTTGACAGTTTCAACGTCATTTGCGCAAAAACATAATATTGTTGAGGATAGAGTAATCTCTTTTCCACTTAGAGTAGTTAGCTTATTTTTTTCTTCCTTCTTCATTTCTGCAATTTTTATAAGATCAGATATTGTGTATTTACCAGATACTATGTGAAACTTCAATGTTTCTTCCAATTTTTCTTTATCTTCTAAGAGGGCTTTTAGTTTCCCTTCCTCTATTGATGCAAATCCACTGTCTTGTGGAACAAATGCTGTAAATGGTCCGGGGCTCATTAAAAAATCTTTTAGGCCAGCAGTTTTTACTGCGTCAACAAAGATACTGAAATTTCCTATATCGATAGCATTTTCGATAATGTTTTTCATTTAATCACTTCCCATATGTTAATATTCTATACAATTTGATTATTCTTTAGTTTTTTGCACTGTGGCCATGGAAGATCGCATCCTGGAAATAAATAACAGGTTCTTTTACAGATTGAAACTAAAAATAACATTGTTGGTACTTCTATTAAGACACCCACTACAGTCGCAAGCGCTGCACCTGATGAAAGACCAAAGAGTGTAGTTGCTGTAGCTATGGCCACTTCAAAGTGATTTGAAGCTCCGATCATTGCAGCTGGGGCAGCATCTCTGTAAGATAATTTTAATAAAGGCGCAAGCAAGAAATATCCTATAGCAAAAATAAGCATTGTTTGTATAAATAGGGGTATTGCTATCCAAAAGATAGTTAGGGGGTAGTTGACAATAAGCTCACCTTTAAGAGAGAACAGAAGCACTAGAGTTATTAATAATGCTATAATGCTAACAGGTGTTAAATAATGTAAAAACTCTTCGTTAAACCAATTAAGACCTTTGGATTTCAGTATTTGTTTTCTAGTTAGGTACCCTGCAAATAGGGGCAACCCGACATATATCGAAACTGATAGAAGAATAGTCTCCCATGGAATTGGCATTGCATTGACACCTAATAATAATCCACCAAGCGGTGCGTATAGGAAAAGCATAGTAAGTGAATTTATTGCGACCATTATTAAAGTTAGGCCATCATTTCCCCTTGCAAGAAAACTCCATACCAAAACCATTGCTGTACATGGCGCAATTCCTAATAGAATAGTCCCTGCTATGTAACTCCTCCAAAGTTCAACTTCTTGACCCGTAATTAAAATCTCAGTTCCTGGTAAAAATCCCTTAAATAAATACCCCAAAAAGAAGGATGCAATTAAATACATAGTGAAAGGCTTAATAGCCCAGTTTACAAAAAGTGTCATTCCTACTGGTTTAGGAGTCTTGGCAGCTTTAAGAACTTCACCAAAGTCAATCTTTACCATTATAGGGTACATCATGAAGAATAGACAAATTGCAATCGGTATTGAAACTTGGTAGTAAGAAAAAGAATCCAATGTTAAGGCAACTGAAGGTGCAACTTTACCTAAGGCTATACCTCCTATAATACACAAAAAAACCCAAACAGTAAGATATTTCTCAAATATTCCTAATCCTTTTTTCTTTTCAACTTTATTTTCTATCATATATTCACCCTACTTAAATAAGAAATATATAATAGACCCCGACAAGTATAAATATTACTGCAACAGCTTTTCTCATCCATTTTTCAAAAGTCTGGACTTTTTTCATGACATCTCCAATTTTTGAAACGCTAAAAACTAATATTAGTGAAAATAGAATAACTGGTAATCCTGTTGCTATTGCAAATATTGAAGGTATGATAATTGGGTCACTATTCTGAAGTGCCAAAGGAATAAGCATGCCAAAGTAGAATACACCGCTAATTGGACAGAATGCTAGAGCAAAAAGCATTCCTAGAAAAAGACTTCCAAGAAGTCCTTTTTCTGAAAAATATTCTTTGAGTTTAGTCAATTTGTCACTGCTTTTTCCAAAGCTAAAATTGAATATACCGAGCATAAGTATTCCAAATATTAACATAAGTGGTCCCAATAATACTTTGCCATATTTTTGG
>LNGD01000108.1 GCA_001587675.1 Candidatus Methanofastidiosum methylothiophilum | reverse complement strand
TCTTCTAGCAGTAACATTCTGGATGAAGGCAATCTCGCTTGACCTAAGGCCAAGTTCCTTTGATCTGATTATCCATGCTATCTTTTTGTCGTTAAGCTTTGCCATACCCTTGTATCGTTTCCACAAGGGAAATGATTTTGGGATAAGACAATTGCACAAATATCAAGAATATTTTCAATAATGTATTGTATTCTTTTATAGATGCCGTCCTTTAATAATCCTAGATTTTCAAATTCTTCAAAATCATCTGGCATATTATCTACTATCAATGTGATACTTTCTTCTATTTCATTTATTTTAGATAGGATAATCTCTTTTCTCATGTTATCATTTCTAACCCAATATAATCATAGTAATATTTCTTAAAATAATTAAAGTCTTTGATTGTATCAAGAGCTACTTCGTTAACAAAACTAAGATCATTTGAATAAATTAATTTCCCTTTTATGACTTCTTTCTTAATATATAAGGGAAGTTGTTGAAAGATTTTCACATCATATTTATCACTTGCTAATTCTATTAAAACTTTTAATCTGAACTTCGAAGCTTCATTTTCAGGACCCTCGTAGTATATACCAATATCGATATCTGAATCCTTCATTGCGCTGCCAGTAGCAGTTGAACCATAAAGAAAGATAAATCTAACGTGTTCGAACCCTTTAATTTTTTTTATTAATTCTAGCTCTTTATTAAGATTGAAACTCATGGCAATAATTTGTATGATTTTTATATTTAAATCGTTATTTGTAAACTCTAAATAAAGAATTCTTATCTTGAATCAAATCCTTTATAAATAGTTCTTATATCAAAAAGCACGTGAAAAGAGAAGCATTGATCTATAATTCAGCCGTATTGAATCTGCCAAAAAATACTTTACAGTTCATGTTTGGTGTGATACTATTTACAATGGCCGGAGGAAGTTATAATTTATTAACATGCATAATAGCGGCCCTAGGGCTTAGTATCGGTCTTGGCGCAATATACCTTTTTAATGATCTAACTGATGTAAAAGAGGATAAATACAACACAATAAAGATAAGATGGAAGGCAGTAGCAAATGGGACAATGACAAAGGATGAATCAATCAAAATAATCAAACTATTCGCAATTTTAGGAACAACACTAGCACTTCTATCTGGATTAAATTTCCTTTTAATTTACATAGCTGTCATCGGATTAAATCTATGTTATTCACACCCTTCAATAAGGTGGAAGAATAATCCAACACTATCTGTTTTAACAATTGCATTTCTACAGGTATTGAAATTTTCAAGTGGGTTCTTCCTATTCTCAAATTCTATTGACGGATTTCCATTATTATTTGTAATTGCTATTTCATTGGGTTATACTTTGCTTTTTATATATTACAAAAATAATACTACAAATCTAATCAAAATAGTAGTGGAGGATAGAAAACGTGTCTTACCATTATCACTCGCTTGTTTTTTGATGTTGATTATATCATTCTTCATATACACGTTTCCAGCAATATCTTTAACGGCATTATTTTTAGGAATACCAACAATTGCTCTTTATTTCATAACAAAAAAATACATAGGAACATCTGTAAATGTTGTATTCATGTATGCAGGGCTAGTTATTTTGATTATATCATTTTTGCTATTATCAACGCCAACGGTCACGGCAATTAATCAGAATATGATTGACCAGAATGCAACTATGAAAGAGCAGATAATGATAGGCGTAGAGGAAATAATGTCAGATTTATCCACGAAAATATTTTAGCTGATTTCTGTATCCATCTCAATAATAATTGGAAGATGCAGTTTTTCCAGAGAATCACCTATTTCCTATCTGTTACTAGAGATATAAACTTTCTGAACTCAAAACAAAAAATTTATTTATACATTTCCTATTTAGTATATTATGGCTCAAAATTCTATATTAAAACTAATCCAATCAAACGAGACTACAATTAAAAAATATGCTTTCATTGATTTACAAAGGCTTAAATAATCCCATACTTCAAAATATATGATGAAAGTTAAAGAAATAATCATCAAAGAAATTGAAAAAGCTCCTGAACCTATTTTGTAAGAAGTATTAGATTTCATGATTTATTTAAAAACAAAGAAAATGGATATTCTTGAAATTTCTCTAATGAGTGAATCCTCTCTAAAAAAAGATTGGCTAACTTTTGAGGAGGATAATGCTTGGGCAGATTTGTAAAAGCCAAATTTTATATATTACTTTTATAATTATTAATCAGATGAAATCTGATATTATTTCAATTCCCGAAGATATTAAACTAGAAATGGAGAAATTTTCTGATATAAATTGGTCTGAAATAGTTAAAAATGCGATAATAGAAAAAATCTCCTTTTTAGAAGAGATGGAAAAAAGTTTGGATAGAAGTGCTCTTACTATTGAAGATACAATTATTCTTGGTAAAAAAGTAAATAAATCCTTAAGAAAACACTATAAGGATTGATATATTGGAACTTGTAGTAGATGCTAACATTGTATTTGCCGCATTTATTAAAGATAGTAAGACTAGAGAAATCTTAATTAGTAATAAATATGTACTTTACGCTCCTGAATTTTTACAATTTGAAATAAATAACCACGTTGATTATCTGCAAGATAAAATAGGATTGACAAATTCTGAATTAAAAAAATATGTTTCTAGATTGTTTTTTGAATCAAATATTAATATAATTTCTAAAAATTATTTTTCTAACTTTTTACAAAAGGCAGAGATAATATCGCCCGATCCTAAGATTGTGCATATTTTGCTTTAGCCTTAAAACTGAAATGCGGAATATGGTCAAATGATAAGGATTTGAAAAATCAAAATATTGTAAATATATACTCAACTAAGGATCTTCTAGACCTCTTCTAAAATAGTTCCATACATCTCAGTCTAATTAAGATATTATTTCTTAAAATTTTAAGTTTTGTATTTATTTAATCGTTTGGATTTTGATCTTCTAAGCAAAGCTCTATTGCTTCTTCTATAGTTTCTCCATAAGAGTGGCAACCTTTAAGTTGTGGGCAACTTACTATATATACGCCGTCTTCATCCATCTCAATAATAATTGGAAGATGCAGTTTTTCCAGAGAATTACTTATCCCTACCTGTACTGTGGATATAAACTTTTCTAATACATATTTATTACCATTTTAGCCAGTTAACAGTAAACCCTCAGGATTAAAATAATTTCTCAAGGTCTTTGTAAACTGTTTTTCTATGGCCAATCACTAAAAAAATTATTTTATCATTTTCTATTGTATATATGATTCTAAGAACTCCTACTCTCTTTGAACGAACATTTTTAAAGTGTCTAAGGGGTTTCCTCTTTCGGGTGATTCGCATATTGTATCTATTGATTCATCTACTATTTTCTTAATACCCTCATTAAAGTGGACATAAATTGAAGAAAAACTTTTTGTAAAAAATGGTTTATACATGTCTTTCTTTCCAGAGTTTTTCAAGTTCAGATCGATCGATCAACTTACCTTCCTTTACCTCATTCATGGCATCATTTATGGCCTTTTCCCAATCAGGATTTAGAATTGTTTCAAGTTCTGCTTGTAATTTATCTATATCCCCGACAAGCTCATACAAAAACTCTTTTTTAATCTAAATAGTTTCAGACACCATAATATCTATCTTCTTTTAGCTCCTATCTTTTATATTATTTCCTATTGTTAATTATCTGCCGTATAATTTGTATTTGACTAGGCGCTATTAGCCAGTGTTAACAGCAAAAACTCCAAAGATTTCTTAAGAAGTATTTGCATTGATAAGCAATAAATGCGAAAGCTTTAAATACTATTAGCGATAAATTATAATGATAGTAGGTAACAGATTGTATATATAGATGTCGGGAAATGATAATTATTAATCAAAATGAGGTTTATTGATGAAAAGTATAACGATAAAGGGAATCCCAGATGATCTTTACTTCAAGCTCATAGAGTTGAAGGGCAAAATGAAGGCTGAAAACTGGGAGGATTTTTTGGAAAAGATGGTAAAGATGATGGAGGAGAGGTAATAATGAATGTTTCAATTTCTGAAATTGTCGAAAAATCGTTTCATGATAATGTTTTTATATCGTTTCACGTTAGGGAGGTATTAGCTTGAGATACTATGAACCAAGAATTGGTCTAAATTATGACCAAATCAAAAAATTTGATTATATGGATGATAGGATAATGAAAAACAGGAATATTATGATTAAAAAATTGATCGTTTCTAAAAAGGAGGTAGATTATTTTGAATAAGAAGATTTTGAGTTTTATATTTGGACTTTTAATGATATTTAGCTTATTTGGGGCTATGGACTTTCAGGAGGTTAGTGCTGTTAGTACTTTAACCGTGCAACTTACTGGTCCCTCATACCCAACTTACAGCCCATTAGGATACTGTAAGTTTAGAACAGGTAGTACTGCTACACCTTATAATCCACCTGGAAATGTAAGATTAAGATTTGATGTAACGGCAACTTATGATTCACCAACAACATTTGATACAATTACTTTTACACATACTGCTGGCCACTACACAATAGCATCTGCAGCTTCACATATATCAGGAACAGATTACCCAAGCGGTTGGTCTCCAACGGTTGGTGTCAATTCAATATCATTCACTAGAACAACACCAGGTGGTTCTACTTCAGGCACTTTTTATGTTAGATTGGCGGCAGTTAATCAACCTGACGGAACAGATACTACTTGGACAGTTACAACTTCTGGTGGCACAGGACCTCATCCAGCAGCTGTGACAGCAACTTCCACAAGAGATGAAACCCCTCCTTCATTAAGATTGAAATACACTGGAATAACAGCACCTAAAGTAGAAGAAGCTAATTTTACTGATATTTTAGGTAAAGGAACAATGAAC
>LNGD01000107.1 GCA_001587675.1 Candidatus Methanofastidiosum methylothiophilum | reverse complement strand
AGGGGTATTTATGAAAAAAATTAGGGTATTTTTGATTTTTATTTTATTAATCTGTTCATCTAGCATATTTACTAAAGAAATATCTTGTACAACAATAACTGTAACTCCTGGCCAGTCGATTCAAAATGCTATAAACTCCGCATCTCCAGGTGATGTTATATTTTTATCATCGGGCATATTTACTGAGAATTTCACAATTAACAAAAGGGTATCAATAGTTGGATCAGGTGATTCCACAATTCTCAGAAGATCAACTAATAATCCTGTGATAAGAGTCACATCTTCCGGCGTAAGCGGTGCTCCAATCCTATTAAAATCTTTAAGGATTGAACCTGAGGGACGATATGGAATAGAAATACCCAATGGCCAAAGTGTTAGTTATTTGAGCCTTGAAAATGTCAAAGTTGTTGGAGGCAATCTATCCTATACTGAAAATGAAATTGGATTTAAAGTTGCTACAGATGCAAGTCTTTTCTATCTTTCTATTATGAATTGCTCATTTGAATACTGCGATATGGGTTGGTATTTTGCAAAGCATGGGGACTGGCTTGGCGGAAGTATTGTTCAGTACGTCACAGTTGAAAATACATCTATAAGTAATAACGATTACAAAGGGATATATGTTGAAAAGCTAAGCGATGCCACATTCAAGAATTGTAAGGTCTACAACAATGGAATTAAAGATAACTGGAATCAATCCTGGAATGGCGGATTTGATATAAATCTAAAAGGAATGGCTTACCAAAATCTAGTCTTTGAAAATCTTGATGTTACAGGAAATGGTCTTGGATATAAAGAGGGTGCAGGCATCATGATTAAGGCAAGGGACGATGGCCCAACATACGGTGCATATCCAGCTTCACTATCAAATGTGCAAATAATTGGCGGAATATTCAGAAATAACGAGAGAGGTATAAGATTTGGAGAACCAAATCAAAATAATTTAGGACCAACTGGCGTTTTAATAAAAGACTCAAAGATCTTTGATAACATGAAAAAATATAATGGAAACGATGGATCTATTTATGGGGGAGTGGTAAATCACACAAGGGCCATAGTAGATGCTCGGTATAACTGGTGGGGCCATATTTCTGGACCCTATCACCCATCATTAAATCCCTGGGCTTCAGGAAATGCAGTAAGTGACAGAGTGGAATTTAGGCCTTGGTATGTAAAACTGAATGAAACAACACTTCCTGTTGAGGGCATAATAAAAATAATTAATGTTGGACGAGCAAAGAGGTCAGTTGGAGAAATAATTCAAGAAACCAATAGCTCAAAGCTATAAATCATATTTCTTCAAAAACCTTCTTGTATCTTCTGTGTCCATCCATCCCTTATCTAAAAGAATTATAATATTTTCTATTCTATCTATTTGCCGCAGTAATCGTTCTTTGGTTTCTTCATCATCAATTTTTATTTGGATAAATCCACTCATTATCGCTAAAGGATTCCTAATATGATCAACTAAATGGGCAAAGTACTCTATATTCTCATCCATCTGCTTTTTAGCCTTCTTTTTTATTGTAATATCCTCTGAAACCTTAATATAATTGATAATCTCCCCTTTTTTATTTCTAATAGGGGATATAGTAGCGTACTCCCAATAGAATTCTCCATTTTTCTTTCTATTATGAAATTCTCCTTTCCAGGTAGACCCAGAAGATATTGTATCCCAAAGGCTTGTGTAAATCTCAGAAGGTAAGAAACTTGAGTTTAATATTCTTAGGTTCTGACCAAGTATCTCTTCTGAGGAATAACCAGTTGTTTCAACAAATTTAGGATTGACATATTCAATGTCACCATTTATATCAGTAATAACAACTATGCCGGGCCCTTGATCTATTGCTGTATATACTTTCATTAACTCATTTTCTTTTATTTTTGATTCGGTAATGTCCCTAATAGTCTCAATTGCACCGATTAACTTCCCACTATTATCGTATAAAGCCGTAGCTTTAGCCCAAACATTAATCAATTCTCCCCTTGAATTTTGTATTACGGCTTCACCTTCTACACTATCTCCATATCTTTTTATGCTGTCATATTTACTATCAATAACATCAGAAGGATTTAATATCAAATCAATTAGTACGGGCCTCTTTTCTCCATAAAACGGAATAGAATATTCATATTCACCTTTACCAATCATATCTTCAGACTTAATCCCTGTCAATTCTTCAATTTTTTTATTCCAAGAAATAATTCTTCCTTCTTTATCAATTGAAAATGTAGGGTCTGGAAGGAAATCAATTATGTTTTCTAATAAGTGTCTTGAATCTTGTAGCTCTTTACTAGTTTTATTAAAATCCGTTATATCGTGTACTATTCCGATGTACCCTAAATGCTCTCCTTTAGAATTAGTCCATAATGATGAAGAGAAAACACAATCTATTTCACGCCCGTCTTTTCTATTAAGTTTAATTTCATAATTTTTAACTGACTTTTTTTCTTCGACTTCATTCCTAAAAGATTCTCTATCTTCTGGATTTACATAAAAATCAGTGATTTTTGAACCAATAAATTCTCTAAGATCGCATCCCAACATATTTGCAGCAGCTTCATTTGCTTCAACTATTATTCCATCTTTTGTAGATGCCCAAATTGCGTCCATTGATCCTTCAAAGAGAGATTGCAATCTATCTTGAGTTTCTTTCAACTTACTTTCATACATTCTTTTATCTGTCACATCAACTCCAATACATACAACATATTTCACGTTTCCATCGGAATCAAGTAATGGAGTTTTTGTTATTTCAAGGAGCCTACTTTCGCCTTTATAATTGGGAGCCCATTCTTCAGTATGAATTATCTTCTTAGTAGAATATACTTCCTTGTTACCTCTAATACATTCCTCAGCGACTTCTCGTGGAAGAAAATCATGAAGATTTCTATTTGTTAGATAATCTACGGTATAACCCAAGAAATCTGCGTGTGCTTTGTTAACAAGTCCATAAGTTTCACTATCCTTAAGATACCAAACTTGTGTTTCTATATTATCCAACAATAATGACATTTCTTTATTCTTAGATTCGAGATTTAATTCACATGATTTTCTATATGTGATATCCTCCATAATACAAAAAATATTAAGAGTATTTTCTGAGTATTTATTCCCAATTTTTGCAGAGAAACTTATATCAATCTTGCTCCCATTTTTTTTAACCATTTGGAATTCGACGCCAGAAATACTATCAAATGTATCTAACTTTTTTACAGAATTTAAAAAAATATCATGATGTTCTAAATCAATATAAGTCAAAATATTTTTACCAATAACTTCATTCCTTTCATAATCAAAAACTTCTAAAAATTGTCGACTGACATCTTCAATAATAAAATCTTGAGTGATAATCGCCGAGGGAATTGGCATGTTTTCGTAGAGCTCATGAAGATATGTTAAGACCTGATCCACATTTCCGTTTCGGACCATTGAAGAATATTTAGATTTAATATCTAATTCCATCTTATATAACTATTCTAAAGGATTTATTAAATTATTGATTATATTATGAGAATATCGCAAACGATATAATTTTTATAGAATACTCAGCAGATATATTAAAAACCAAGTAAAATATTTATTGTAATACTACAAAGAAAAAAGAAAATAATAAAAATTGTTAATATTATTTAATAAAGTTTATTTGCTCTTTCTTACCGTTTAAGATAATATTTGTCTCGTATGGCTTTGTTTGAGTAATGGCTTTTCCATTTTTAATAACAAGATATCTCCTAGCAACTAGTCTTATTGCGTCAATTGCTCTAGGTGCATCAAAAACTACTAGGTCTGCAGTATTTCCAACTTTAATCCCGTAATCTGTTGCCCCAAATGCTTTTGCCGGATTTGTTGTAATCATTTCAATTAATCTCATCATTTCATTGTATCCTGACATCTGCCCATAATGAACAAATACAAAGGCTGCTTGGAGTGGGTCTCCAAGACCTAGAGGATACCAAGGATCCATTATTGAATCATCAGCAATTGATACATTTATCCCCATTTCATCCATTTCCTTTACTCTTGTATGGCCCCTTCTTTTTGGATATGCATCAAACCGTGCCTGAAGGACAGAATTATCAAGGGGATTTGTTACCATGTTTAAATTAGCTTTTTTTATCCAACTCAACAATTTGAAAGCATATGCATTGTTGTATGAGTGCATTGCAGTGGTGTGACTTGCAGTAACTTTACCTTCATAATTATTTTTTATTGTTTCAGCGGCTAGGACCTCAATAAATCTTGAGTGATCATCATCAGTTTCATCTATATGCAAATCAATCATTTTACCAAGTTCTTTTCCTAGAGCAACGGCAAAAATAACATCTTTTACTCCATCTTCCCTTGTCCATTCATAATGAGGTATGCCGCCAACAACATCTGCTCCTTTCTCCATGGCCTTCCTCATAAGCTCTTCACCATCAGGGAATGAGAAAATTCCTTCTTGTGGAAATGCAACTATCTGAATATCAATATATTCCTTAAACTCTTCCTTGATTTCTATTAAGGCGTTTAAAGCATTAAATGTTGGGTCGCATATGTCTACATGCGTTCTCACCCTAGTAACTCCATTTGCAAGTTCCCATTTCAATGCCTTTCTCACCCTATTCTTAACATCCTCTTTTGTAAGGATCTTTTTTCTTTCTGACCAAATATCGATTCCTTCTAAAAGAGAGCCACCTAAATTATATCTAGGCTCCCCAACTGTAAGTGCAGCGTCCAAGTGAACATGCAATTCGACTAGGGGTGGGGAAACAAATCTTCCTCCGAGGTCAATTTCTTCATCGCCCTTTTCAGGAATATTCTTTTTAATAGATATGAACTTCCCATCATCTATACCAATATCAAATAATTCTAAAGAATCTTTAAATCTTGCATTCCTTAAAATAAGTTCCATTGTTACACCAACACCCAATAAATATGATTTATCAAATTTAAATCTTGGTATCAATAAAATATAACTGTGTAATCTGCTAAAAATTTCGCCTAGCTTTAAATCATGATTTTTCTAATATTGACATGAAGCTAGACAATGAA
>LNGD01000106.1 GCA_001587675.1 Candidatus Methanofastidiosum methylothiophilum | reverse complement strand
CCTTTTACTTCTTTGGGCAATTCCCCGCCGATATTTACTAGAGCAAGTTCCAAATCCTCTTTAAGATTTAATTTTTTCTTTGAATAGACAACAAGATGTGATCCACACTCGGGACATTTTTCACTAACGCCGCTAGATGTTTCATAGGTACAGTTTTGTTTCGAGCAACTCATATATAACTTTGTCATACTACCGCAGTTAGGACATTTTGTCATGTAGGTCTTTGTATTACATTTGGGGCATCTCTTATTAACAGATTCAACTTCTATATAATTTTTTTGAGACGCTTTAATGATACTTCTGGTGGAGCCACCATTCATACCAATAGGAAACAATGCATGTACAGGTGGGCTCATCTTTCTTTCCTTTGCTTTTTCAGGTCTTCCCATTCTGCATCCAACAGTTGTATTCACGATACTCTTGACTTGGATTCCTAGTAAATTAGAAACTCTGTCAAATATAGTTTCTCCATAAACTTGTTTGCCTGAAAGAATTAAAGATAAAATATGGGATTCAATAGTTACAGTATCATTTATGACTTTATGTGGTATACATAAATCTTCAATAATTTTTTTAATCCTTAATCCATCTTCAAGGTCAAATACTATTTTATCATTATTTATTGAAAATCCTTTAAAATTAATTAAATAGTCTAAATCTTCTAAAGTTATGTAGTTCCACAAAAACGTATATTTAGGATAAAGCGGTATATTATATTTTTTAGATATTTCAAGAGCTTCTTTTTCATTGGGAATTCTAGAACCTTTTATAATGTCTTCATAAGAGTCTAATTCTCCTTTTTCTTTCAAGGCCTTTTCTAGATCTTGTATCCACCACTCTTCAACGTATCCTGATGGGAGCAATATATGATTGTTTTCAACAAAATCACCATATGCAATTAAAACATCACCTAAAAAAATTACTTCATCTATATCTTCAGATTTTATATTTTCATATGAATATAACCAGTCACAACTTTGGTCTTTAAATCTAACATAAGGAGGCAAAATTGAATCCACTGGCATAGCAACAGTTGCCTTTCCGGGTCTTTCAGTTTTCAGTTGAGTACCTATAGCTATGAATCTATTCACAACTTCCATTACTGATGGATGATAGCCCCATGCTGCAAATCCAGTATTCCTACTCCTACCATATCTTATTCTAAACCCACCTTTGCTTCCTGGATGAGAGATAACAGGTCTTCCTGCAAGTAAATCAGATAGGTACTTCCAATTGGGTTTAATTTTATCAGTATCACTGTCTGTTTCCTTCTTTTCTTCTTTTTTCATTTCTTTTAAAAATTCCCAACCTTCTAATTCGAATACTTTTAAGACTTTTTCAATTTTTTTTGATTTTTGGATTACTCCTTCAGCCAGAGCAAGAAGAGCTCCTCCTCTAACTTTGTTAGTTTCTATTCTCGGTAGATTTCTATACCCTGAAACTTCAAAATCTTCAGTACTTTCTCCTGTTATTTCAATAGGGATATTTGAAAGTGCAATAATTACTTCTTTGTTTGAAGGTTTATATTGGAGATTAGTCTTTCCTCTCTCATAAAGTTCGATTTCTTCAATAAATCTCTGAATCTCCTCCTCAGTTGCTTTATATTTTGATAGCCCTAGTCTTTTCCTAACATAATCTCCTAAAAGAACTGAAAGAGCCGCTGCAGTACCACCTGCAGACCTTATTGGGCCAGCAAAATACAATGCTAAATAATCAGTTCCATCAAAATTTGATTTAATCTTAACATCTGAAATACCCTCAAGTGGAGCTGATACAATACCTTCTGTTAAAATAGCTAATCCAGTTCTTATTGCCTGCTCAGCAAGCTTCTCCTTTGAATTCTTTTTGGAGTATTTCTCAGATATAATTTCATCTGCAATTATAATCGCTATCTTCTCTCTTGGGTGACCTTGCATATCAAGTTCTTTTATTTTCTTTGCTACGCCCTTTGGCCCTACTATTCCTTCTATTCTACCTGCCATATCCGCTGCTAAGGGTATCTCTACTGAAGGTGATGGGTCCAATCCCTTTTTTCTTGCCTCTTGTGCAATATCGTATGCTTTTTTAGCCTCACTTTCTAGGGATTCAAAATATGCCTCAATCAACTAAAATCCCCCGACATCCTCACAAAATCCCATTATAGAGAGCTTATGAGTTTTAAGATTAAATATTGGAACTCTACCTGGCGTGGGCATTATATTTCTCATTTTCTGATAGTCAGTTTGGGCTTGCCAACCACCAGAATTAATCATTGAAGTTCCACGATAGTTTCCATATCCGTTTACATGAATATGTCCAGTATGGAATATTTCAGGATAACTATCTATTAATAAATAATCTTTATCTTCAGGAGATATTGGAGTTTTTCCACCATATACGGGTGCAAGATGTCTTTTTCTTAACATCTCCTTCATTGCAGGCACAGGTTTGTCGTGGCCTATTCCAGGTATGCCTTCAACAAAATCATAAATACTTGTTCCATGATATATCACTGTTCCAACTCCATGCATTTCAAAAAAGCAAGGATTTGGAACCATATCGACATTTGGTAATTCGTATAATTTTTCTGCATATTTTTTTTCCACGGGTAATTGTGGTTCTCCATTTCTCGTTGCATCGTGATTACCTGGGGACATTATTATTCTAATCCAGTCAGGAACCATTGAAAGAAGCTCGTATAGCCTTTCATACTGATCGTATACATCAAGTATTTTCAAATCCTTTTCCTGATTTGGATAAGTACCAACACCATCAACAAGGTCACCAGCAATAACTAAATATTTTACTCTGGAAGCTAACTCTCTTTGAGCAGGTGAACCCATCCTAATATTTAACCACTTAATAAATTTTAAAAAAGATTTTTCAAGAAAGGCATTTGAACCAACATGTATGTCTGAAATATGGACTGAGCATAAGTCAACTTCACTTCTATGGATTTCTCTAGAAACAGGCAGATCTGGAAACTCAAATTCCTTTCCGAATATGATGCCGTCTCCAAGGACACCCTTAATCCAGATGATTTCATCTAGCATGATAAATTTGACTTTCTCATCAAGTTCCTTTGTACCTGAAAAAAATACTTTAATTCTTCCTGTATCATCTTCAACAGTTAAAATTAACTTTCCTTTTTTTGATTCATTTTTTTCTGTAACCATGCCAACGACATTTACTTCTTCACCTTTCTTTAATCTCAGAGCGTCTCCAATAGACATAAAGTCTCTTGTAGATTGTCGCTCTCTAAACATTTTTTTCATCTTGGCATATCTGTCATTGAAAAGCTTAATAAAATCTTCAATAGATCCCGGCGATACATTTTCTGACTTTATGTTTTTTGTAAATTTAATATCTGCTTCATGTTCTTTAGCAGGGATTTTCTTAGCATTAATTGACCGTTTAATCTCTAAATTATAATCTTCTAATTCAACTTCTACATTTCCTTTTTCTGATGTAGTTGGAATTTCCTTTTCGACCTTTTCCTTTATAAAATCATCAAGGTCATTATCATCGACAAAAACTCTTCCTTTTTCTTTTAGGAATTCAATTAATTCAGAATATTTATTTTTTTCAATAGATGACAGATTGTCGACGGAGTTAACAGTAAGAATAAGATTATTTTGTAAAAATAAGTTATAAATTTCTTTATTAAACGATGCAGTTTCTCCCACCAAATCACCATAGGATTAATGGGATTAGTTGTCGTAAATTAAATCTTCTTCTAGAGTGTCCTCAAAGGTTTCTTCCTCTTCGTACCATCCCAATATCTCTTCTTTTTCAATAAGTTCCCAATCTTCTTCAAAGTTGACTAAAATGAGTTCTTCACCACAGAATGGACATTCTATGTTAAGGCCATCCTTTAGTTCTTTAAAATCTATAATTTCAAGACATACTGGACATTCAATTTCCTTCATCTTATCCCTACCTATACATATTTACATAATTTTTAAACTTATCTGTGAATTCCAAAGAACGTTTTTACCTTCTCTTTTAGCATTTCTTCGGAGTCTGGAATAAATTCTAAACATTCTCTAATCCACTTTGGTATATCTTTTGAAACAAATTTATTCGCAACTCTCTCATCAAGAAAAACAATTAATGCTTTGTCAGATAAAAGTCTATGGGCTCTTCCCGCTGCTTGACTCAATTTCCTGTGGGCTGGTAGATAGTAACCATAATATTTTCCCTTACCTAAAAAAACTTTTTGATAGTAATCAATTTGTGCTTCAATCCTTGGACTTGGCCTTGCATAAGGCACTCCGACTATTATAACAGTATTCATCTCGTTGCCGGGATAATCGCCGCCTTCAGCATTTCTTCCTCCCATTACTCCCAATAAAACAGCACCTTTCTTCCCAGAGTGAAATTTGAAATCAGAAACTAACATGTCATTTTCTCTTGAATCCATGTTCCTTCTTTCTACAAAAACTGGTTTATCTGACATGAGTGCTATGCCTGAATTTAATAGCCCATCAAGAACTTCATATGAAGAACAAAAAATACCAACATTTGCTGGAACTGAATGGATTATGTCTAATGCTTTCAATGTAATTTTTTTATACATTTCTTCATTTCTATGAGTTCCTTTTGTTGTAACTCCTTTAGTGACAATTCCCTTTATATTCATTGGAGAAAATGGGGATGGGAATACTTTGTAAGCTGGATTTTTTGTCCCAATCATATCAGAATATGCATTAAGAGGTTCTAAGGTACCTGACATATGAACCGCTCCAAATACATAATCTAAGACTTGGGTTGTTATTGGTCTTGGGTCTAATGACAATATTTCTAACTTCAGAGTATCTTCATCCTTCTTTGTTTTAGTTTTTTCAAAAATGTAGCAATAACCTTCGTTACCATGTACCTTAAACCAATTTTCAAGAAATGTTGCAATTCTATAAATATGAGATCTTGGCATTTTATTTCTCTTTAAACGCTCTTTCTGAACTTTTTCTCCAACTGTCTTCATATACAAGATCAAGTCAAACAAAGTTTTTTCAAAATTCTTTGAAACAAATGGACCTTTGGTACCTTCTAATCTAGTGAAAAGATCTTGGTAAGAAATAATTACTTCCTCATCAAGCTCAAGT
>LNGD01000105.1 GCA_001587675.1 Candidatus Methanofastidiosum methylothiophilum | reverse complement strand
TTTATTAATTGTGCACTTTTAGTTACATAATCTAAGGCTTTGTTTATCTTATATTTATCCTCTGATTCTATCATTTCAATATTTGCACTAATCACCATGAGATTATTTAGAATATCATGTCTTAGAAGTTTATTCAACAATCTTAATGTATCATTTAATTCTATAATTTTATTCTGAGCAAGTTTTTTTTCTGTAATATCAATTCCAAATTCCATCACATATTTATTACCATATGAATCTGTGAAAGGATAGTCATAAATATCATAAGTTTTTTCATCTATTTGCACTCTCTCCGATATTTCTTTAATTCCAGTTTCAAATATTCTAAGGATAGGGCAGTTATTGCACGGTTCTAGAGAACGATCTTTAAATCCATGGAAAATTTCACAACACTTTTTTCCTTCAATTTTGCCAAATCTATCTCTCAAGTATCTATTTGCAAACACAAGGGATAGGTCCGGGGAATATACACATACGTACCCAGGAAGTTCATTTAATAACGAATAAAGAGTTTCTTTTTCTTTTTCCAAAGATTCTTTTATTTTTTTTCTTTCGGAAATGTCTCTAAGAACGGAAACTGCACCCGTAATTTTTTGGTCTTTTTTAACAAATTGTGTCGCAACTTCAAAGTATACCTTTTCGCCCTTATTATTCCTCAAAGAGATTTCATTTTTACCTGAAACTTTTCCATTTCTAATTGTCTTGATGAAGAGTTTAATTAGATTAGGTAAGTCTCCGATATCAATGAAATCTAAATCTCTAAAGTTTTTACCAACAATGTCTTCTCTTTCATATCCAAGTATATCCCTAACTTTAGAGTTTGTATCAATCATGGTTCCATATTTATCGACATAAATTACAATATCCGGAGTAGCTTCAAAAATTGATCTGAATTTTTCTTCACTTTCTATGATTTTCTCATTTATCTTTCTTCTTTCAGTGACATCTCTAACTATGGCTTGTATATAACCTCCCTTATCTAAGTGGATTAAATTAAGACTTACTTCCGTATCTACAAAAGCTCCATCTGCACGTGTATGTCGCCATTCAAAAAATTGTGGAATGCCATTTAATGCAGCTTTAATCTTTTCTGTAGCTCTATCTTTAGATTTTTTACCATCAGGTTGTAA
This sequence comes from Candidatus Methanofastidiosum methylothiophilum, assembly GCA_001587675.1. Taxonomy (GTDB): domain Archaea; phylum Methanobacteriota_B; class Thermococci; order Methanofastidiosales; family Methanofastidiosaceae; genus Methanofastidiosum. The sequence continues at coordinate 3,965 of LNGD01000105.1, read as the reverse complement.
AAATGGTGATATTTCATAAGGAGTTTTTCCGATTATATCCTCTTTTTTATAGCCAAAAACATCAATTGTTTTAGAATTACAATCAATAAAAACTCCATTTTGAACGAGAAAGATAGGATCACTTGCATTTTCAAATAGAGTCCTATACTTCTCTTCACTTTCTTTTATCATATCTTCTATCTTTTTTCTTTTTGTAGTATCTCGAATGAACCCAAAAAAAACTACAGTTCCATCATCGTCTTTCTTTGCATTTGTATTAAATTCACAATCAATTATTTGTCCATTTTTCTTCTTAAGTTTAACAGGAAAATCTTTTATAAGCCCATCTTTCTCTAATATTCTAATTATACTTGGCCTATCTTTGGGATTGGCATAAAGATTCCTTATGTTCATGCCAATCATTTCCTCTTTGGTATATCCAAATAATTCTAAAGTTGAGTGATTAACAAAAAATATTATTCCATCTTTAGTATTAATGCATACAGCTTCATTAATATTCTCAAAAATAGAGAAATATTCTTCGAATTTAGTTTTATCTTCTGGAATATAGAATTTATTATCCATAAAATCATGTAAAATGATATTAATAATTCAAAGTATAATACAATTATTTCTAGTTTTATGTATATATTAAGGTATCCCTAGAAATTGAATAAATCGCAAAAAAATAAGAAATATTAATCTTTGAATTTCTCAAAAATAATGGTACAAGGATTTTCTAGAACAAATTCAAAATCATATTTATATTTCTGAGAATCGCCTTCTTTATTGAAGTCCATTGCACCTAAGAGTGTTATAGCCCTTAAACATGCTAACTCTTTTTTCTCAAAACTTAATCTTCCACAATGCTCCTTATACGGGCATCTAATTGCACTAAATACAAATTTATTATCATCGCCACACATATCAAAATCATCTTCATTCATAAAATTAGATTTAACAAGTGCTTCGATAAACATTTTTGAAGTATTATATGGGCTAAGCCCTTTTTGAAACTCTATACCAAGATCATTCCACGACTCTATGAAAGGCCTAATGGCAATTGCACCCCATTTGCGATAGAAAAGTTTTGGTTTATCAAAAAATAGATTAGCGGTATCTTCTACGCCATATAACCAAGCATTCATTATTACTCCAACATACTTCAATCTTTTTTCAGTTTCCATTTAAATCCCCAAAATTACAGATAGTTAATTAAAAATAAAATGTTATTTAAATGTTGGTATTATTCACTATTCTTAATGATAAATCTTAATAATGGAGTACTTTAATCAAAATTATGGAAAAAGTTGATTTTAAGAAAACATTGAAAGATCTTTATTTGCCATCTCAAAACGATGTTACAACTGTTAATGTTCCAAAAATGAACTTTTTAACAATTATTGGGAAAGGAAATCCTAACACTTCAAACGATTTTCAAGAAGCTGTAGAAGCACTTTATGCCGTATCATATAGTATAAAAATGAGCCCGAAAAAAGGTAATGCCCCTATAGGATATTTCGAATATGTAGTTCCTCCACTTGAAGGACTTTGGTGGATAAGTGGGAAGGAATTTAATTTAACTGAAAAGGATAAATTTGAATGGAAAATAATGATCATGCAACCTGAATTTGTCAACGATGAAATAGTTAAATCTGCTATAGACTTATCAAATAAAAGTAAAGACAATTCTTCAATTAACAAGATTAGATTTGAATCATTTGAAGAAGGCCTTTCTGTTCAGATAATGCACTTTGGATCTTATGACGCAGAGAAAGAAACAATAAAGAAAATCAAAGATTTTATTAAAGAAAATAATTTAGCCAAAAATGGATTACACCATGAAATCTATTTATCAGATCCAAGAAAAATATCTCCAGACAAACTCAAAACAGTTCTGAGGCAACCTGTGAAAAAAATCTAAAATATTAAGATTGCAGTTCAGATATTTTTGAAAATGCCAGTGCGACTATCGATTCATTACCTGATTTTGCAGCATGATCTATTGCCAAGGAAAAAGATTCTGTTGCTTCAATTCTAAGATTCAAATTTTCTAAGGAAATACCTCGTAAGTAATACGTTTCAGATATACAATAAGAATCTTCCGAATCAATTGAAAATTCCAATGCTTTGTTTAGGTATTGTAAGGATTCTGAATACTGTTTAAGTTGGATATACGCATGACCAATTCCATTATAAGATTTTAAGACAATTTCATTGTCTTGTGCTTTTGTGCCAAAATCTATTGCTTTTTTATTGTATCCAATCATGCTCTCATAGTTGTTTAATTTTCCAAAAATTAATCCAATGCTAAAATATGCCCAAGAAACACCACGATAATTATTAACCATTTTATGATTTTCAAGCGCTTTTTTAAAACAATCAATTGCCAAATCATGCTTTTGTTGGGTATCGTATACTATTCCCATATTGTGATATGCCATCCCTACGTCCTTTATTTTTTGATTTTTCAAAGAATCTTCTATAAATTTTTCATATAATTCAATTGCCTTCTCATATTTACCTTCGGCCAAGTGTTTGTTAGCTTCATTCATTAGAATATTTTCATCCATAGAACTTATCAACGATAAATTAAAATATAACTTTTTGGTATATATTTATTAACTATAAAAACAAGATAACTATTTATGGCAGGAGGAAACAAAAATGGACTTTGAAAAATTGGGCTCATTCTATTTAGGTAAAGAATATGATATGAAGAGCAACACGCTTACCGATAAACTAGTTATGTATGACTCTAGAGATCTTACAACTCACGCTGTCTGTATTGGTATGACCGGAAGTGGAAAGACCGGTCTTTGCATCGATATATTAGAAGAAGCAGCAATAGATAATATCCCGGCAATAATAATTGATCCAAAAGGAGATATAACAAACTTATTACTGACTTTTCCGGAATTGACAAAGGAGAATTTTTCCCCATGGGTAGATCCAGATGAAGCAAATAGGAAAGGAATGAGCATAGAAGATTATGCGGCACAGCAAGCAGAGATGTGGAAAAAAGGTCTAGCAGATTGGGGACAAGATGAAAATAGAATTAAAATGTTACGTGAAAATGTCGACTTTGTCATATATACTCCAGGAAGTGAAGCTGGTGTCCCTGTTTCAATTTTACATTCTTTTGATGCTCCTTCAATTGATTGGGCAGAGGACTCAGAGTTAGTTAGAGAGCAGATCCAAGGCATTGTAAGTGGCATATTGGGATTGATCGGAGTTGAATCTGATCCAATCAACTCACGTGAACATATATTACTATCAAATATATTTGAACATTTCTGGAGTAAAAATCAGAATTTAGATATAGCAAAACTGATTCTTTCAATTCAAGATCCACCCTTTAGGACATTAGGTGTATTTGAAATAGACACTTTTTTCCCAAAAAAAGATAGGATGACTTTATCTATGAGACTCAATAGTCTTATAGCATCTCCAAGTTTTAAAAATTGGTTGGATGGAAATCCTCTTGATATATCTGGATTTATTACAAATAAAGAAGGGAAAACTAGACACTCAATTTTTTACATTGCACACCTCAGTGATTCAGAAAGAATGTTTTTTGTGACTCTTTTATTTAACCAAATCATATCGTGGATGAGGAAACAAAGTGGTACTAACAGTCTTAGAACTTTAGTGTACATGGATGAAATATTTGGATATTTCCCCCCAGTTTCAAACCCTCCGAGTAAAAAACCACTTCTAACTCTATTGAAACAGGCTAGGGCATTTGGAGTTGGAATTATGTTGGCCACTCAAAATCCAGTTGATTTAGATTACAAGGGATTAACAAACACAGGTACTTGGCTTATTGGTCGACTTCAAACAGAAAGGGATAAAATGAGACTGCTTGAAGGGTTAGATACTATCAGTTCTAGCTCAAATGAATCATTAAATAGAGAGCAAATAGATAAGTTAATCTCAAACCTGGGGAAAAGAGTTTTTGTTCTTCATAGTGTTCATGCAAAAGC
>LNGD01000104.1 GCA_001587675.1 Candidatus Methanofastidiosum methylothiophilum | reverse complement strand
ATCGGGGGTGCCATCAATTACAATCTCTACATAATCGCCCCTATTTCTCACATAGCCGCTGACCTTATTTTCATTAGCGATTCTATAAACAAATGGTCTGAAACCAACAGCCTGTACAGTTCCATAGACCATTATATTCTTCATGAACTCTGCAATAGTACCGTTTATATAAAATTTATTATCGATATAAGACTTTTTAAGAATAAAATGTATGGCAAACGCTTATAAACCTCCAATTTCAAATATCTTTAAGGTGAAATTAATTTACTCATCAATAATTTCTAACTCAGGTGAATTTCATGATAAATGTATTCATAAATGGATACGGTACAGTAGGGAAGAGGGTAGCAGATGCAGTCGCCCTCCAGAAAGATATGAAGGTTATTGGCGTTTCAAAAAGAACGCCTGATTTTGATGCAGAACAGGCAATAAAGAAGGGCTTTGACCTTTATTGTGTCGAGGGCGCGGATGTCGACGCCTTCAAAAAGAGAGGATTGGAAACAAACGGTTACCTTAAGGATATAAAAGATTCAGTGGACGTAGTAATAGATGGCGCCCCAGGAAAACAAGGTGGCAAGAACATCGAACTTTACAAGTCACTTGGTCTTAATGCTATTTTCCAAGGTGGTGAAGACGCCTCTATAGGTACATCATTTAATGCTCACGCTAATTATGAAAAGAATGTAGGCCAGAAATACATAAGAGTTGTTTCTTGTAATACAACAGGGCTTGCAAGAACCTTAAGTTGCCTAAGTGAAGTTAATGCCATAAAGAAGGTAAAGGCTGTAATGATAAGAAGGGCAGCCGATCCAGGTGATAATAAAAAGGGACCTATAAATGCAATTGTACCTGAAGTCAAGGTTCCGTCTCACCACGGCCCTGATTTGAAGACTGTTCTCCCGATAGATATAGAGACTATAGCAGTAAAGGTGCCAACAACATTAATGCATCTTCATACTATAATGGTAGATTTAAAGAAGGATATTAATAGGGAGGAAGTAATAGAATTATTCAATAATAGATCAAGAGTTATTCTTGTTAGTAAAGAAGAGGGAATCGATTCTACCGCAGATATAATGGAATATGCAAAGAATCTGGGTAGAAATAGAGGGGACATGTATGAGATTAATGTATGGAGAGATTCAATTAGTATAAAGGACGGGATGCTTTACTACATCCAGGCAATCCACCAAGAGTCCGATATAGTCCCCGAAAATGTAGATGCCATAAGGGCCATGTTTGATCTCAAAGGTAAAAATGAGTCAATCAAAATGACAAACAAGGCCATGGGCATTCTATAATTTTTTTTGAGGAGGGAATTTAACTATGAAAGATAAAGATTTTATTGAGGATATTGTATCGAAGAAGAGTGATGATTATTTTAAGGATATAAAAGAAGAAGTTGGAACTACAAAGTATATTATCAAAGCACAGATTACTGCCAGCGGAATCGTTGAAAGACCTGACGTTGTCGGAGCAATATTTGGTCAGACCGAAGGTTTGTTGAGTGATGATCTTGATTTGAGAGAGTTACAAAAAACAGGTAGAATTGGAAGGATACGAGTCAATATCGTTTCAAAAAATGGTAAGAGCACTGGGGATATTATTGTTCCTTCAAGTCTTGACAAAGTCGAAACAGCAATTCTAGCAGCTTCACTTGAAACAATAGACAGAGTTGGCCCATGTAACGCACGAATCGATGTAAAGGCAATTGAAGATGTTCGGAAATCAAAAAGAAATTATGTGATAGATAGAGCAAAGATAATTCTAACAACAATGGTAGATGAGATAACGCCTGAAAGTCAAGAACTTACAGACGAAGTAAAGGAATCTGTAAGAATGGGAGAAATTAAGACTTTTGGTGAGGATCAACTTCCAGCAGGCCCTAATGTTGATGAAAGCGATGCAATAATAGTTGTCGAAGGAAGAGCCGATGTCTTAAACTTACTGAAATATGGTATTAAGAATACAATAGCCGTTGAGGGGACAAGTGTTTCACAAACTATAGCGAGAATATCCCACGAGAAAACTGTCACAGCATTTGTTGACGGTGACAGAGGGGGAGAGCTTATATTAAGAGAGCTTTTTCAAATAGCTGAAATTGATTATGTGGCAAGAGCACCTATGGGCAAGGAGGTAGAGGATCTCACAAAGAAGGAGATTATTAAAGCTCTTAGAAACAAGATACCCGCTGAGCAGTGGATTGTTGAGAATCTGGACAAACCAAAAATGGACTCTCAAAAGCCACAACAAAAATCTGAAGAAAGAGAGTATTCTCAAAAGCAACAACATCACCAGGAAAATCACTACCATCCTGAACCAGTCCAAGCAAAAAAACCATATTCAGATCTTGACAGATTTGAGGAAATAATTGAAAAACTACCTGGTACACTTGACGCATATTTATTAGATGTTGACGGCAATGTTAAGCATAAAGTTTCTGTGAGAGATTTAGTTGATGCAATGAGATATACAGAAGATTATGAAGCAGTTGTATTCGACGGTGTTGTGACTCAGAGACTTGTCGATATTGCAGGAGAGAAAAATGTGAAATACCTAGTTGGCGTGAAGACAGGCAACATCACAAAAAAGCCTGTGAATCTAAAGGTACTTTCATTTAAAGATCAAAGTGGGGAAATGGAAGGAGTAGGTGTTTAGATTAAAGTAAAACTTTCCTTTAATTTTGATAGCGAAAAAATAGCCCATGCTTATTATAATGGAATTTACGTTGATAACAAAGCTTTTAAAGGGACTTCCATCACTACTAAAATATATAACGATACCTTAGAGGTAGAATCCGAGTCCGATTCTATAGGGACTCTTAAAAATACTGTAGATGATATTATAGCATGTGTTGAGGCAATAAGGAAAACACTTGTATTATAGGAGGAATTTAATTGGCTAGAAAAAGAGCAACTGGAAAAGATCCATGGAAGGCAAAGTTATGGTACACGATTCACGCTCCATCAATGTTTGAGAAGAAGGAGATAGGTGAGACGATATCAGATACACCTGAGAAGGTTTTGGGTAGAAAAATTGAGACAAGTATGAAAGAACTTACGGGTGATTTGAAAAAGAGTCACATAAAGCTCATATTCAGAGTAAACGAAGTAACAGGCGAAAATGCCTACACCGAGTTTATTAAACAGGAGCTCTCAAGGTCCTATCTTAGAAGTCAGATAAGAAGAAGAAATTCTAAAGTTGATTCAATATTCAACATAACAACAAAAGATGGATACAACTTAAGAGCATCAACTTCAGCAATCCTAACAACAAGAATTCAGACTTCGCAGAAGAAGGCAATAAGGGAGATAATCAATCAGGAGCTAAAATCAATCAGCACCAACAATGATTTTGCACAGTTCTTAGAAGAGGTAACAAGTGGAAAGATGTCAAACGAAATATACAAGAAAGCAAGAAAGATCTACCCGCTTAAGAGAGTAGAAGTAACAAAGATAAAATTAATTCAGAAGCCAGCTCCTAAAGAGGCTGCATAAACTGTGGAAGACTTTACTTTCCATAGTATTTTTCAATCTTTAAAAGAAATAAAAATCTCTTTTGATTTTGATATTGTAGTGGGTATAGCAAGGGGAGGAATCATCCCTTCTTCAATTTTATCATTTATTTATGAGAAAGAACTCTTTTTGATTTGGTTAAATCTTTATGGAGAAGGCATGCCGCCCAAAAGGATTCAGGAAAAACCAAAACTTATGAGGCCATTTAAAGGCGATTTTTCTGGAAAGAAAATCCTGCTCGTTGACGATCTTTCAAAAACAGGCGAGACTATTGAATTTGCCAAAAGAATTCTAAAAGAGAAAGGAGCATCTGAGATTAAATCACTTGTTTTAGTTGGAAAAGGAGACTATTCCCTAGCTGAGTTTAAAGGATGCGTTAAGTTTCCTTGGAAATTTTGATTTTAGAGGGAATATCTATAAATTTACTTATCTCTGAAATTATAGCTGAATCATTAGTTGCTACAATTCCATTGCAGTTTTTTAGTTCATGATCAACACTTGATACTGCTTCAGAGCCACCTTTTAGATTTCTCTCTTCCATCTCATGTCTTATAATCTGAGCTAACTTACCGCTTTTACTCATCATCTTGTCTAACAAAACTTGAGTATTTTTAGGTGGATACTTTTCCAGAAGATTCATTATAAGATTAATTGATTCAAAAGTTTCTTTTGTTATTCTATGTTTTTTTGAAACATTCCTTGTGTCTCTCAATAGTCCATCCATTGAAACAAAGGCCTTACCCATAAGAACTGATTCAGTGGTGATTATGACATTATAACCATCAATAAACAAAAAGCTTTTTTTGATATCCTTTAAGCTCACCTTCTTCTCTTTAGTTTTTATAATATACGACTTAGAAAAAACAGTTCTAGAAAGGAGATACCTTTCTTCATTTTTCAGGCAATAGTGATCACATACAAACCTCAATGCATAGGTTTTCGGATAGCCTCTATTTAGGAGAAGATATAGATCGTCACTAGCCTTGTTAAAGGCATTATTTTTCATGATAAACTATTTGTTTTTTAAGTTAAAATTGTTTTTGGGATGAGAGTATAAAACTATTAAGCTTTACTATTTTTTTTTTATCTTGGCATTTTCTAAATTTTCTTTCACTCTAAAGGCTACAATTTCTCGGATTAAATCAAATGGAACGGGGTCACCGAGAGGAAACTTTACTGCACCTTTTGACCATTCATAAACTGAGATTTCCTTCTTAAATTTTTCAATCCCAGAAGGAGTTGGATAAAAGCCGATATGATTTTTATAAGCTGCAAAGTGAACTAAATTCTTACCGTTAAAAGTAAATGTTGGCATTCCATAGCTTATCTTCTCTTCTGCTCCAGGCGCCATTTCCTTAATCGTTTTTCTTATCTCCTCTAATAAGTTCTGAACTTCTTGTGGAAACTTTTTGATGTATTCTTCAGTATCTTTTGGTATATTTCTTTTTAATTTTGATTGAACTTCTTCTTTCGTCATAATTTCATTAAAGCATTTTATTGAAGCCTAATAAATTTAAGAGAATTTTGATAAACTTCGGTTCTGTTCCCGCTATTGATTAAATTTATATACTAATAGTGGGTTTTAGTTAT
>LNGD01000103.1 GCA_001587675.1 Candidatus Methanofastidiosum methylothiophilum | reverse complement strand
CCTACTATGCTATCTATGTTAGAACCTACAAATCCTGCAATTCCTGTAATCAAAATCATACGCACATCCCCAAGTCCTGCAAGATATGCCGCCACACCTATCAAAAAAGCAACAATAAGTTCGGCCAATTCTCCTAAAAGGGTTATTCCCCCATCAGAACCAGTTTCTACAACTTTTAAATTAGTTATCAATCGTGGCTTGTAATTAGATAGTCTTCCTATCTCCCCGCCGGCAGTATCGGCGGCTGCAGTTGCCAGAGCCCCAAGAAATCCAAGTAAAAATATATTACTATCTAGATTAAAAAAGATTGGGCAAACATAGTACAAAACTGCAAAAAAAGAGGCAACAATGCCATTTCCCAATACATTAATGTAGCTTCTTGCACCTTTGTTTTTCTCGGCAACACCCTTTCTACTCTTTTCTTCATATTTGAATTTTGTAGCTATGGACGCAGTAATAAAAAAGAATGCTAAAATGAAAAAAAATCTAAATCCCCCAAAAACAATAATTGGGATTCCAACAAAAACACCGGCAATAAATCCAGAAAAATCAACTGCCCTAAATTTGAAAGAAAGAGCTCCAAAAATAAAGCAGAAACACGTTGCAAAAATAATATGCTCAAGTGTAATCATCCGGTCACCGATGAAATTCCTAAATTTAAGAAACTTATAAACTTATCTTTGAGAAAATAACCGTAAATTTTTTAAATATATGGCCAATGGATTGATAAACGCTCCGGTGGTGTAGACCGGCCAATCATTCGAGCTTCTCGAGCTTGAGACCTGGGTTCAAATCCCAGCCGGAGCACTGTTTGTATTAATTCAGAAAAATAAAATTTTGCATATTTCTCAATTATTTTTGCGGCAAAATCATAATTATACTAAAGGCTTAAAAAATTATCCTATTGTTTATCTGTTGTCGTGATTGATTTTACGGCAAAATGAGGCATAAATTATGCAATTTACAGTGTATCAAATACCATTATTTTTAAGTTCGATAGTATCCGTAATATTAATAGGCCTACTTTTGAAAAGAAAAAAATCACGAGTAAACACATATCTAATGCTTCTGTTAATATCAATTTTTATTTGGTCATTTACAGATTTGTTAAATTTATTCAGTACATCCTTGTCTGAGAAGATATTCTGGACAAATTTTACATACTTTGGAAGCGCAATTTTACCTGTATTTTGGATACTATTCGTCTTGGAATATGTTGGAAAAGGAGACGTGATAACTCGTTTCAGAATCATCCTACTTTCAATAATTCCAATAGTTTCAATAATTCTACTATGGACGAATGATTATCATCAGCTTATGAGAGAATCAATTAATTTAGTGACCATATCCGGGGTCTTATCTACCAGTAAAATTTATGGTTATTGGTTTTGGGTAGAACTCGCATATAACTACCTCTTAATGTTTTTAGGAATGACTATGATTTATAATTCACTTAGCATAACGCATAACATATATCGCAAGCAAGGAATAATCTTTCTAGTGGGTATTCTAGTGCCATGGGCATCTAACTTTATATCTGTCTTCAATGCAATTGAGTTCCCCACCGACATGACTTCTGTTTCTTTTTCTATCACGGCTATTGTAGTATTCTGGGGCATTACACGAGTTCAGTTATTAGATATAATTCCCACAGCTCACCAGAAATTTTTTGGGAATATTCCAGACGGTGTTATTATTTTAGGAGGTATTAAACAAGTATTAGATCTAAACCCTACTGCAGAATCTCTACTTGGAATTAAAATATCTGATTCACGTGAAAAAAAACTTGAAGAGTTACATATAGCATGGCTCGAGTTTTTATATATATACAATAAACACGGCAAAAATAAAGAGTATCAAGGAACTATATCTAAAGAAGATAAGTTCTATGAGATTTCAATATTGGGAATCTATAATAAAGAAGATACTTTCATAGGTCAACTAATTATCTTACATAATATCACTAAACTTAAAAAAATGGAAATAAAAATTAAAGATTCAAATAAACAAATTGAAGACCTAAATGAAACTTTACAAATAATGAACAAAATTCTTAGGCATGATATTCTAAACAAACTAACTGTCATGAAATCTTCTTTATGGCTTTATGAAGAAAAAAATGACAAATCTTCTTTAGATAGATTAAATCGTTCAATTGATAGTGGTATTGAGCTAATCGAAAGAATAAGGGAACTTGAATCTTTTATAATGGCCAAAGGAGCCTTAATTCCAATATCAATAAGAGAAATAGCTGAAGAAGTTTCAAATAATATAAATATTCCAATTAAGATAAATGGAAATGCAACTGCATTAGCCGATCAGGCACTATTCTCTGTGTTTGAAAATATTATGAGAAATGCCATAATTCATGGGAAAACAGATAAGATAGATATAGATATTTCTTCTAAAAATAATATATGTGAAATAAGAATTAAGGATTATGGCCAGGGGATACCAGAATTTATTAAAGATAATATTTTTGAAGAAGGTTTAAGCTACGGAAATAATAAAGGCAGTGGACTTGGTCTTTACATCGTCAATAAAACTGTTAATAGATATGGGGGATCTATTGCGGTAGAAGACAATAAGCCGCAAGGTGCCATTTTTATAATAAAATTAAAATGTGTAAAGAGTTAATTTTTCATTATTTGATGCTAAAATCTCATTAAAATACTAAAGACTTAAAAAATTATATCATTACTCTACTATGTTGTGAAATATTTTGCAACTAATGGAGCATTAAACATGCAATTTACACTTTATCAGATACCGTTATTTCTAAGTTGTTTAGTGTCAGCCATAGTAATCTATATTCTTATAAAAAGGGAACAATCACCCGGAAGCCGTTACTTGACTATTTGTATTACAGCTGCTTTTGTCTGGGCATTGACAGATCTATTGAATCTTGGAAGTACCTCTCTTTCAAATAAATTGTTTTGGGATAATATCTCCTATATAGCTATTTCAATATTTCCAATTTCATGGATATTATTTGTCTTTGAATACTCTGGAAAATCTAAGTATATTAGTAAAAGTTTAGTTGTTTTAATGTCTTCATTTTCATTAGCTACTCTAATAATTGTCTGGACAAATCAGTACCATCACTTATTCAGAAGCAGTATCTTTCTTATAGAAATATCTGGGGTTTTAGCTTTTGGTAAGGCATATGGGCCATTATTTTGGCTTTTTATTATATTTTTTTATTCATTAATAATTCTTGGGATATTCTTATTGTTCCAGTCCTTCAATCTATCGAACTCTATCAATAGAAAACAAAAAATAACATTTATAATAGCCATATTCATAACTTGGACAGCAAATTTGATTCATTTATCTAGGATAATAATCTCACCTTTAGACTTCACTTCGGTTTCTTTTTCTTTAATGGGGGTCGTCTTATTAATTGGAATAACAAAGTACCAGCTGTTGGACATAGTGCCCACAGCGTACATGAATGTTTTTAAAAATATGAACGATTCGTATATAGTCTTGGGGAGACTTAATCAAATTGTTGAAATTAATCCTTCTATGGAAAAAACTCTTGGGGTAACTAGTAGTAGCATTTGTGGTAAAAAATTTGACCAAATTTCAGACAAATGGCCCGAACTCAACAGAGAATACCAGGATTTACAATCTAAAAGTCATCCTAATAAAACTAATCTATTCAAAGGAGCAAAAACTTATGAGATGGACGTTTCAGATATTTATGATTCTAATAATTTCTTAATTGGGCATCTTATTGCACTACATGATATTACTAATCGTAAAAAAATGGAAGACAAATTAATAAAATCAAATAAACAAATTGAAGAGCTAAACGAGACATTACAAGTAATCAACAAAATACTAAGGCATGATCTTCTAAATAAATTGGCCGTAATGAAATCCTCCTTGTGGCTTTATGAAGAAAAAAAAGATAAAACCTTACTTGGTAAGTTAGACCGTTCAGTCGATGGTAGCATTGAGCTGATCGAAAGAATCAGGGAACTTGAATCTATTGTGCTTAATAAAGGAGAATTAATTCCAATAAATGTAAGAAAAATAGCTGAAGACGTATCTACTAATTTACACTTCCCCTCAATTAATATAACTGGTGATGCAACTGCATTAGCCGATCAGGCACTATTCTCTGTGTTTGAAAATATTATGAGAAATGCAATAATTCATGGGAAAACAGATAGAATAGATGTAGATATCACCACTGCCAAAAGCAAAAAATGTGAAATACGGATAACAGATTATGGGAAAGGTATCTCAGGCGACATAAAAGATAATGTATTTGAGGAAGGTTTAAGCTTTGGAGACAGCAAGGGTAGTGGACTAGGCCTTTATATCGTTAAAAAGACAATCGAAAGATACGGTGGCACTATTAAATTAGAAGACAATAAGCCGCAAGGTGCCATTTTTATAATAAAATTAAAATGTGTAGGAAATTAATTTTTCAAAACCTATAACATTTATAAACTTGTATAATTATAAAATAATATGGACAATTTCGATCAGATTCCCAAGAGGCGACCTAAGAGCACAGGATGGGGAAGATTTTTACCTTTATTGGTAATGGGGTATATTCTTTTCACTTCATTTGTTGGTTCAATTAGGCTACCTTCTACGACTTCTTCAGATCCGATATATTCACTTTTTTTTAATTCAAGTATTTTTATCGGCGGAATTATAGTTGCTATTATTTTAGTATTTTCGTACATGATGTATTCCAAGAACTAAGAAATATATTTAAAGTAACTTTCCCTAATAAATATTAATGTTTAAACGCATCTTTTTAATTGTCGATGCGGGACTAGAGGTAAGAATAGTTTCAATGTATGCAACTTTATTTTCTAAATCTTCCAAAGCATCTTTCTTCTTAGTTCCCTACACAAATAGTAAGGGAGTCTTAGAAAACATTGACTTTATTAAAAAGATAGCAAAAGAAGAAGGATTAGTTCCTGAAATATTAGATATTAAGGATGACATACTCTACGATTTAAACAAAATTATTAGAGATAAAGATTCCATTAAAAAGGCAGGAAAATGGCCTATTCTTCATTGGTAGCTTCTCCCAGAGATTAATGAAATACGCTTTATCTTCAGTCATGGGAATTAGGATAGTTAAGGCCCGACCCTTAAAACAACATAAAAAGTTATTAGTTCCAATTTCTGATAAAGAATATAATGTCAAAGAAAGATTATTTTTAATTGAAACAATTTCAAAATCGTTAAATCTAAGTGTATCTGTATTGCGTTGCATTAAAAATCCTAAAGGAAGATTTGGGAAAGAAG
>LNGD01000102.1 GCA_001587675.1 Candidatus Methanofastidiosum methylothiophilum | reverse complement strand
TTTTATGGAATTAGTTGGCAAGGAGGTTGAAAAATCATCATTAGGTAACAGGCGAAATTTTTAGCAGATTACACAATCAATAAAATATAACCAATACCCTTATATTTTTCCAAATCTAATTAAAAGGTATGGATGACGAAGACAAGATTGTCCTTGCAGGGATAGGAGCTCTAGGTGCAGTTGCATATATTGCCATAAAGGAACTTCAAGAAAGAAATGAGTTAGAAAATGGCGAAAAGGGTCCGACAAAACAAAAAGATACTGAAGAATTATTCCCAAAAATAAAAGTAGAAAGAGAAACTCCAATCTATAAAAATATTGCCAAATTTATAAAAGATAAGACAACAAAATAGGAACTCTTTTAAGACATTTACTTTATACCACTCCAATGGATAAAAAGAGAATTGGGGTCTTTGCAATTGTAGGTGCAAGTGTAATGTGGGCAATAGAGCCCATTTTTGCTAAGCTTTCTTATGCTAATTCTAGCGTTGTCCAGACCTCAGCTTTTAGAGCAATATTTGTAACTATCGTTGCTTTAATCTATGCTTTAACTACAAATGGGAGAAGCATCAAAATTAAAAAGAAAGAGTTTTCTGTAATTTTCTATATAGCTGTTTTTGGAACGCTTGTTGCAGACCTACTATTTTACATTGCATTGACAAAGATTCCAGTCTTAAATGCAGTTTTAATTGGTCATCTACAGCCAATATTTATTGTTTTAATCGGATACTTTATTTTAAAGGATGAAAAACATTCAAAGTATGACTACGCAGGTATAGCGGTCATGATTATTGGAGCGTTATTAGTTACATCACAGAACCTACAAAATTTACTTATGTTGAGGATAGGAACAGTTGGAGATCTCCTTGTAGTTGGTGCAACTGTATCATGGGCCACAACAGGTGTTGTCGCAAGAAAGTATCTAAAAGGCATGAACTGCGGCATAATTACATTTTACAGATTCCTAATTGCTGCCATATTCTTCTCAATCTATCTATTATTCAAGTCAGAATTCCATTTTGGTAGCATTAATCAAATTATTATAGGCATAATAGTAGGTGTTGGATATATTTTATACTATGAGGGTCTTAGGAGAGTAAAGGCTGCCCAGGCTGGGGCTCTTGAACTTTCAACCCCATTCTTTGCTGCCATATTAGGATTTCTTGTTCTTGGAGAGCTAGTGACTTTAATGCAAATAGTAGGAATTTTGATTCTGTGCATAGGTGTTTACTTACTTTCAAAAAAAGAAGAGAATAATTAAAAATTATCTTCTCTGGGTGTATTCCCAGCATATCTCCCAAACTGGTATTGTAGCGCATGTTGGATCGTTTATCTTATAGTATACTGGTGTCCTTGGATGATTTATTCCAATGTCAAATTTCCTATCTTTTTCAACTTTGGTATCGACGAAAGTTATTCTTGCCACGCCCTCAGGAGTAAATCCATAAAGCGGAACGTTTCTGGTGTATGCTCTTTGAAGCTTTACCTTTGTCTTTTGGGAAATGACTCCGTTATCAGACCTTCCTTCAACAGAGGTAATATACCCAAGCCCACTTGGATCCTTTACACGAGTGACAATTATGTTTGGTTCTTTTAATTCGTTGAATATCCTCTCACTTAAGAATACGGCCTCATACTTATTGAAGTAATTATTATCTTCAAGTTTTATCTGACCTGAATCCGGAATCAAAACAACTTCGTAATCCATATTTGAAAGCATTTTCTTAAGATTATCAGTTGGCTCGTCCAATACCAAAACTTTTGCAGATACTTGAGATATACTCATCAAAACAAAGGCGATAAAAAAAATGTAAACAGCTATTTTTGTTCTCATCTTATTCCTCCACGATGTTTTTATTAATTCAAATATTTAAAGATAATTGAAATATGAAAAAACTTGAAGAAATAGAAAGATTAATTGAAGAACATAAGAAGGAAATAAAAGAAAAATATTATGTAAGGGAGATTGGGATATTTGGATCTTATATTCGAGGAGATGCAAATCCAGAAAGTGATTTAGACATATTAGTTAAATTTGACAAAACTCCAGGATTATTTGATTTTTTAGACCTTGAAGAATATCTTACTGACCTATTAGGTATAAAAGTAGATCTAGTTATGAAAAATTCATTGAAACCTTATATCGGAAAGATTATACTAAATGAGGCCAAATATCTATGAAAAGAGAATTCAAAGATTACTTTATTGACTTGGTTAACTCGATAAAATTGAAGAATTTATGAAAAATATAACGACCAAATTAAATTGAGCATCCCTCTGCGCTGGGATTATCATTGCATTTATTATCGTTTAAGATGCTCATTATTTTTCTCATAGGTAACAATTTATTATATGATGGATATGGCGGTGGTAATGGCCTTCTTTTAATAGTCAAAATATTAGAAGTTGAAGTTGGAGAAGATAAAGACCCATCACCATTAGCATGGCCTGAAAAATAAATTCTTCCTTCTTCCTCAGCATAATAAATCCACTTGAATGTTTGAGAAGAGTGCCCTCCAATGTTTACATTAACGGGATATGGTCCAGAACGAAGAATTGCAACTCCGTTAACACCTCCAATTATTAAATTAGAAGGGTATACATTTGTAGCTTCCATATCTCCCACATTATCAACTGTCATTACAACCTCTATTAATTCACCTTCGTATAGGGAATCTGGATTGACTACTATATAACTTAAAATATTAGGAGGAGAAGGAGGTACTTTAATAACAATTATGTTAGAAGTTGTTTCAGGAGATTCTATTCCTCCGTCTGCTGAGACATTTCCTGTAAATGCTACTTGCCCGGTACCAGTTGCTGTGTATGTCCAAGTAAACGAACTTTCTGAGTGACCATTAATTGTTACAGAGGGCGGATTAGGTCCAGTAGAAAATGAAACTGTACCATCGCCAGTTTTGATTAAAGCTGAAGGCCTAACATTATTTGCATTTGAATCTCCTTTATTTTTTACATTCATTGTAATATTAAAAGTGTCACCTAAATCTACTGAAGATGGTGAAATAAGTATTGAAATTTCTAAACTTGCTGGTGTTTGAATATTGACAATATTTGAGCTTGAAAAGGGAGAAGAAATTCCTCCGTCTGCATTAGCATTACCATTAAATGTTATTGAACCTGCTTGAGTTGCCATATATGTCCAATTGAAGGTAGTATTAGAGTTACCAAGTATATCTGCAGAATTCGGTAGTGGACCTGAAACTAAAGACGCCATGCCGCCACCACTAATCGATAAATTGGATGGGGTAACATTTGTTGCTTTTGACTGACCAATATTATGAACTGTCATAGAAACATTAATTGTGTCTCCAACGATAACTTCAGATGGCGAAGCCGATAACGTAACTTGAAGCTCTGGAGGAGTAAGTATATTAATAGAATTTGAAGTTCCTACAGAGGAGTGTATTCCGCCATCAGCTGTGGCATTTCCACTAAAAGCAATAGTGCCCGAACTTGTTGCCTTGTAAGTCCACGTAAAGGAAGATTGGGAGTGCCCACCTATATTTGTTGATGTAGGTATAGGGCCAGATAATAAATTTACATTACCTGTGCCGGAAACTGTAAGTGCTGAAGGAACAACATTATTAGCAGCTGTATCCCCTATATTTTGGATGTACATTGAAACGCTTATATTTTCTCCTAAACTAACATTAGATGGTGTAGCGGATAGAGAGCTAACTATTTTTGGTGCAGAAGTATAAAGATATACTCTATTTACTTGATTGGTATCAAATCCATTTCCCAAAACAACATCTTTATCACCATCTCCATCAATATCGCCAACATCGACAGATATAGTTTGGTATACATCATTTGATAGGTTATATCCAGTCCAAATTGTCCCAGATCCATTATTTATATAAAATCTAGATTTTTGGCCTGATCCAAAATTTCCAACTATTACGTCCAAATATCCGTCTCCATCTAGATCTCCAGTTGCTTTGCCGCTGCTACTTCTATAAATATCTGAAGAAAAGTCTGATTCAGTCCAGCTTGTTCCTCCTCCGTTATTAATTAGCAATTTACTTCTCTGATTCTCATTTAATGCAATAAGGTCCATAAATCCATCATTGTTTAAATCCCTAACAACCATATAATTAGTGTTATAAGTGTTATTTGTAACATTATATTCGGCATAATTTATTCCATTGCCAGTATTTCTAAACCATTTACTTTTTGAGTTTGAACCGTAATTTGCCAAAACTATATCCTTAATCCCGTCATTATCTATATCTCTTACCCTAATACAAGATGTTGGAAATGCGACGCTGGATAAATTGTATCTCGTCCAGTTAATTCCATTGCCAGCGTTAAGATAAACTCTATCTATCTGGTTATAATTGCCAACGACAATATCAATATCACCGTCTCCGTCCATATCTCCTACATCGACATAATGTGTCTGATCAGAATCTGTTGTTAGGTCATAACCTGTCCACGTTGCCCCATTGCCTTTATTTAAGTATACCCTGTTTCTTTGATTTCTATTACCAGTAACAACATCGAGCAATCCATCCCCATTTAAATCAGCCAAAGCAACGCTTAAAGTTCTAAATGAATCAGTTGTAATATCATATCCAATCCAGCTTAACCCATTTCCTTGGTTAATATAAACCCTATTAATTTGATTTGTAGAAGTTCCTCCGTTGCCTGTTACAACATCTAGATCTCCATCGTTATCAACATCACCTAATGCTACACTCCATGTTCTAAAAGAATCATCTGTAATATTGTGACCGCTGTCAAATGCTCCTAATGCTCCAAAAACATTTGAGATGAATACTAAATTAAAAATAAAAAAAGATGAAATAAGAATAGTAAATAAAAGAAAATTAAATTTCATCTTATCTCCTAAAAGATGATTTAATCAATAATTTAAAAATATTACTATCTAGTTTGTTTTTTATATAAGTTGTCAAAAATATTCATATGAGGAAGATACTTATATATAAATGAATTTTTAAAAGAATAAGTTTTTATATAGAAATTTCTTAATTATATCGAATAAATATAGATTTCATATCTATAACTTTGTATATGCCCAGATATTATTGAATTTATTGATGTGATTTAAGGTTGTTCTTATGGAAAATGAAGCAAAGGCGAGAGAAGTAATTGACAAAATGCTTGCCGATTGTGGTTGGGTCGTTCAGGATTACAATCTAATGGATCTCGGTGCTTCAAGAGGTGTTGCGGTAAGAGAGTTTCCACTGCTCACTGGATTTGCTGATTATCTCCTCTTTATTGATAGAAAAGCAGCCGGTGTTCTTGAAGCAAAAAGAGTAGGGATACCTCTTGGAGGGGTTGCAGACCAATCAATGAAATATGTGGGAGGGTTACCAGAAGATATACCTTCCTATGGAAACCCATTGCCATTGGTATATGCTAGCACTGGAAAAGAAACTTCATTTGTTGACATGAGGGACCCACGGCCTCGTTCAAGGCGGGTTTT
>LNGD01000101.1 GCA_001587675.1 Candidatus Methanofastidiosum methylothiophilum | reverse complement strand
CCAGACATTTCCATCAGAATATTTTAAGACTTCTTCTGTGGTTAGATTTCTTCCTTTGGATACAACAAATACAAATTTATCAAAATCTTCGTTTACCATTTGTTTTATGTTTTCTCTATCATTGTTTGATAAAGGTCTCCACGGAGCCCCTAAGTCTTTGTCTTCACCAGTTTTTATTACTTCAATTTTTATCCCGAATAGTTCGAAATATTCTGTTAGATCTTCGTAAACGTAGATAACGCCTATACTACCTAAGATAGCATCAGGTTTTGCAACTATCTTATCTGCGCCAACAGCTAAATAGTAACCACCAGACGCTGCAATTCCTCCCACATAAGCCACAACTGGTTTTCTGAGACTTAGTCTTTCGACTTCATCGTATATCTCTGAAACTGCAGTTACTCCTCCACCTGGACTATCAATCCAAAGAACAATTCCTCCGACTTCATTGTCTTGAGCAAGTCTCCTTAACTCTGCAGTAATAGGTAATACATCCTCTAGGTCTAGTACTCCAAATATTCTTACTACTGCAATATTCCCATTGATTGGAACATTTTGATTTTCAATTCTTTGGAGTTCTTCTCTTAGCTTTTTAATCTCTTGATTTTCGAATTCCTCTTTGGATTCATATGCTGAAAGTTTTGATTTTAAAATGTCAACTTCTCCACTACTAGTTACGCTTCCCTTTTCAGAAGAAATATCAAAATCGTTTAAATCGATGTTACATCCAGTAGATGCAATTAGAATAATAAAAGTAGAAAATAGTAAAAATATAATTTTTTTATTTGATTTCATTTGGAAATTCTCCTATAGACTGTCTATTCTTTCTTTTTCTTTGAAGTCTTTTTCTTGGCTTTGGGTTTTTTAGGCTTTGTTTCCTTTTTTGTGTCAAGCTTTTTTTCAACTTCTTCAACGGTTGTTGCAAGCTCTTTTAGTTCTCCGTTCATTCCTTCTTCTTCGATAACTGCTTTCTTCTTAGTAACTTTTTTCTTAGTTTCTTTATCCTCTTTAGAATAGAACTTTGTCATGACGAGGTAAGCAACAGCAAATACAACTATTAGAAGGCTACCAAATATGAATAGTCTATATTTTTCAAAGAAGTTAGATTCTTCTCCTTTATCTATTGTAAGTGTTGTTACGGTAAAGTATAAAGTTTCTCCAGCCAATGGATGATTGAAATCAACAATGAAATTGTCAGTTGTAACCTGCACTATCTCTCCAGCTTGATTTTGTATAACTATGGTTTCTCCAACTTTTGGATTGAGTTTTAGAAGATATTTATCTCCTGATTCAATCACATTAGCAACTCCGTAAGGAGTTTCAATCTGCTTCTGTGGCAAAGCCTCTACTTTCATTGTAGTTTCAGTAAGTTCTAGCACCATTAAATCTCCGTACTCAACTGGGAGAAGATCTCCGACCTTTGGGTCGTATCTAAGAATTACTTTGTCATTTGTAACCTCAGTAACTGTAAATGTAGTTGCTTCATTAGTGATTGTCTTACCAATTTCTGGTTCATGTTCAATTACAACATCAGTTCCGGTAACTTGTACAACTTTGCCGGGCCAATCAGTTAATTGGATGATCATCCCAACAGTAGGTTGTTTTTGGTATCTATTTACAAATGCACTTACTGTAGCTTGGAAAGTCCTTGGGATTTCTTCAAATCTAGTTAATTCTTGGACTTTGGGAACTTCTTCGATTACTCTTGGTAACGAGAGGACTAAATTTGGATCTGCTACGCCATATGCCTGTTCTGGGGGTATAGCTATATTTTTTGTTTCCCCTTCCTTCATCCCAATAAGGCCATTTTCAAATCCGGGGATAGTTGATCCATCGCCAACATTTACGGTAAGTGGTTCATAGATCCTACCCTCATTGTAAATGCCCGCATTTTTTGCTTCTTGTAATAAGGAAGTGTCAAAAACAGTTCCATCTTGAAGTTTTCCTATGTAATCAACTTTTACTGTATCTCCTTTCTCGACTTTTTTTTCTATGGCACAGCCAGCGGAAAGGAGTAACAATGCCATTAAGAAAATTGTAAAAAGGTACTTTCTCATTAACTCACGTATATCAATCCGAATACAATCATTTATAAATCTTTCTTTGATAGGTTTTTCAGGTGATTTGATGTTATACGACGTTAAAGATCTCTCTCTTTCAGAAAAAGGAAAGATGAGAATCGAATGGGCTCAGAGAGAAATGCCCGTTTTAGCACTCATTAAAGACGAATTTAAAAGTAAAAATACCCTAAAAGGCTATAAAATCGGTTGCTGTCTCCATGTTACAACTGAAACAGCTAACCTTATGATTACTATGAAAGAAGGAGGAGCAGATATTTTTCTTTGCGCTTCAAATCCTTTGAGCACCCAAGATGATGTGGCCGCTTCACTAGTCAAAGATTATAAGATTCCTGTATTTGCAATTAGAGGGGAAGATAGAGATACATATTATGACCATTTGAACAAAGTACTGGATTCAAAAATTAATATAACAATGGATGATGGTGGGGATTTAGTTTCAACTATAATGAAAGATAGAAGCGATGCACTTTCTGGAATAATAGGGGGTACAGAAGAAACTACTACCGGAGTAATACGATTTAAGAGTATGGAGAAGGAAGGCGTACTTAAATATCCAATAATCGCAGTTAACGATGCAATGACAAAGCATTTTTTTGATAACAGATATGGAACGGGTCAAAGTACCCTTGATGGAATTATTAGAGCTACAAATGTTTTGCTTTCTGGTAAAAATTTTGTAGTTTCTGGTTACGGATGGTGTGGTAAAGGAGTTGCTATGAGGGCAAGGGGACTTGGTGCAAAGGTTATTATCACTGAAACTGATGCTATCAAAGCAATAGAAGCGACTATGGATGGATTTCAGGTCATGAAAATGGAAGAAGCCTCCAAAATAGGAGACATCTTTGTTACTGTAACAGGCAATATTCATGTTATCAGAGAAGAACATTTTAAAAACATGAAAAATGGCGCAATTGTTTCCAATTCTGGCCATTTCAATGTTGAAATAGACATAAATGCACTTGAAAAAATGTCTCAATCAAAAAGAGTAGTAAGAGACTCTGTCGAAGAATACCAATTGAAAGATGGAAAGAAAATATACCTATTAGGTGAAGGAAGATTAATCAACTTAGCTGCTGCTGAAGGACACCCTGCATCCGTAATGGATATGAGCTTTGCAAATCAGGCATTATCTGCAGAATATCTCACAAAAGAAGGCAAAAACCTTAAAAATAAAGTATATCCGGTACCTGAATCAATTGATAGAAGGATCGCTTCTCTTAAACTTAAATCAATGGGCATCTCTATAGATGCATTGACAAAAGAGCAAGAAGAATACCTTACCTCTTGGGAACTAGGTACCTAAATATAATCTTACTATTTTTATTCATTTTTGGATTAATTATAAAAACTCCTATTCGTTCTTTTTTACGGGGGCCTTTATTTGTTATTAAAAATAAAAACACTTGATATTGAAGCAACTGATTATCCTTTAGTTCTAATGCATAAAGATGATGCTAAGTTTTTAGGAGTCAGACGACTGGGCAGAGTTAATATAAAACTTGGGGATAAAGAATTTGTAGCAGTTGTAGATTTAACAGAAAAATTAGTTAATAAAGGTGAAGTCGGGCTTTATGAATATCTTTGTAATAAATTTGATACTAAATGCGGCCTAAATGCGGAAGTTACTTTAGCATCTCCTCCAGATTCAGTTCACTTTATTAAGAAAAAATTGGATGGCAATACTTTAGCCAAAGATGAGATTAATAACATAATAGAAGATACAGTTGAGAATAGACTTAGCGATATTGAACTTTCTGCCTTTGTATCTGCCGTTTATACAAGAGGCCTTTCAAACGAAGAAGTAATTAATCTTATCAACAGCATGGTTAACACTGGTCAGACTTTAAATATCAAAAGAAAACCTATTTTTGATAAACATTGTATCGGTGGTGTCCCAGGCAACAGAACAACTATGGTGGTAGTTCCAATACTAGGCGCCGCAGGTTTAACAATTCCTAAGACCTCCTCAAGGGCAATATCAAGTGCAGCAGGAACAACAGATACCATGGAGGTTCTTTGTGATGTCAGTTTCCACAAGAATGAAATTGAAAGAATTGTAGATAAGATCGGGTGCTGTATTGTATGGGGCGGGGGAGTCGACCTCGCAATTGCCGATGATAAGCTGATTAAGATAAGAAATCCATTGGGATTGGATCCTGAGTCACTGTTACTCGCTAGTATCCTTGCTAAGAAAAAAGCATCAGGTTCAGAAAAAGTAGTTATTGATATACCTGTAGGAAAAAATGCAAAGATTAAAGATGCTAATTTTGCCAGAAAACTTGCACGAAATTTCATTACCTTAGGGGAGAGACTTGAAATGGAAATAAAGTGCATGATAACTTATGGAGAAAAACCTATAGGTAAAGGTATTGGGCCTTCACTTGAAGCAATTGATGTTCTAAAGGTACTTAGTGGGGACGGGCCATATGACCTAAGAGAGAAATCATGTGAAATAGCAGGATTACTCTTTGAAATGGGCGGTAAAGCCCCCCGAGGTAGGGGAAAAGAGATTGCAGAACAAATGATAGACAGTGGAAAAGCATTATCCAAGTTCCGAGATATTATTAATGAACAAGGCGGAAATCCAAAAGTAAAAATTGAGGATCTTCCAATCGGATCATATAATCACACTGTTAAATCCGAAATTGAGGGCAGAATTGACTTCATGGATACAAGGATGATAAATATGATTGCAAGAGCCTGTGGTGCACCAGATGACAAAGGTGCGGGGATATTCTTCCATGTTGAAAAAGGGGAGAGAGTCAAAAAAGGTCAGGATTTATTCACATTATATGCAGATAAAGAAACCAAAATAACTAACGCCCTTGAAATATTGGATGGGAGCCCGATAGGTGTTGAAAAGGTTATTTATGATATTGTAGAAGGAGAACTTTCTCTATAATTTATTTTCAATAGTTTTTTGATTTTTCTCTTTTGTATAGGGGATTCTCTTTATATATCCACATTTCAGACATGTAAAAGTAACTTTTCCTCTTCCAGTTCTGATCCTTACCGTTTTGTTGGGTGTGTAAGGAGAATAGCACTTTTTACAAAACATTCTTTTATAGTTCTGTGGGATTCTAATTTTGTGTCTTTTTGAAATAGCCACAGCTGTTTTAATCGAATTAACTGATAATATTTCATCGTCTTTGTATATTTCGGATAATTGTAATAATTCCTTTATTCGCTCAGATGCAATCTTTTTTCGTGTAGCTTTTCTTTCTTTCCATCCCATTATATAATAATATATTAATTACTTAATAAAATCTTAGGTCTAAAATTAGATTATTACCTATCGAAATATATTGACAATATCCAACTTATTGGGCCTGATTTTAGTAATTCGCATAGAAATTTGCGACACTAAAAAAATAGATTAATTTTGAATTATCAGAATC
>LNGD01000100.1 GCA_001587675.1 Candidatus Methanofastidiosum methylothiophilum | reverse complement strand
AATTCCAAATTCTTTTATTTCAAGTGGCAATGAAGTGAAACCTATCATTGTCAGGGTTGTGATAAATGCTGCTCCGATCATTACACTTGCTCCTTTATCGATCAGTGAAGCCACTAAAGGGAATGAAACAAAAGCAGGAATGTATAGAATGGCACCAAGGAGAGATGCCAGAAGAACGCCAGAAACACCTGATTTTTCTCCAAGGTATTCTGCTATTAAATTATTCGGGATAAATCCCTGCATAATCCCTATAATTACAATAGTTATTATGATATAGGGTGCGGTATTAATTAACGATTTAAATGCAATTTTTATTGCCTTTGAGGTCTTTTCTCTAGATTTAAAAAATGAAATAGCCAATGCTAACAACGCCAAAACATTGAGTATAAGAAAATCAATGGCCATCTTGAACCCCCATGATCACCATATCCTCAAGACATTTTATGCCCCGAATTTCGTTTTGGCCTACAAAAATACCTTGATTAGATCCAAGTTCAAATTTTCCTTCTTTATTTGTGAAAATGCCTTTACCTTTTATTACATAGAAAAATACAGCGTAAGGTTCAGGATGAGGTGGTATTTCTTGATTTTTCATAAAATAGACTGTTACAATATTGAACTTTCCTGATTTAATCAAATCTTTTTTATTGGGCTCTTTGTCTGAAAAATAAGTATCCACTATTAAATTATTAAAATACATCTATCTTCCTCCAAACTTATTATTATAAAACTCGATCATACTATCGATTATTGATCTACTTTCAATTAGGTTTTCAAACCACTTCTCTAGAAATTCTTCACCTTTTGTGGTTGGCTTATATATTCTTTTGTCCGGCGCATCTTGATTTTTTTCCCACACAGAGGATAATAAACCGCTATTTTCCATACGCCTCAAAGTAGTATACATTGTTCCAGTTTTGATTATGTGTCGTCCATGACTCATTTCTTCTATTTTTTTAATAATTTCATAACCATAAGAAGGAGTTTCACAGACTACCCTCAATATAAGAAACTGTAGCCATCCTCTCTGTGGGTCTTTCTCATTGCACATATATACTATATAACATTGTTATATATAAGGATTTCTATATACTAAGAATAATTTATTAAATGAATTGAACTACAAATTAAATATGCCACCTAAATCTCCAAACTGTCCAGAATGTGGCTCTGAAAAGACAGTTGTAATCATATATGGAATTCCAGGACAAGGCCTTTTAACAAATTCCAAAAAAAGTGAATTCATTATAGGGGGATGTGAGAAGTCCCCTGATGCTCCAATATATCACTGCAAGAGGTGTAAGAACGAGTGGGGCAAGTTGATAGATCAGCCTAAATATTTATAAGATAGTACATTAGCCTTAAAATTAGGGCCAAATTAAAATTTCAATAACTCTTCTTCCCATTCTTTTTTGCATTCACATTCATATTCTAATATTTTTGGATCATTTCTAAGTGAAAATTCTAAAATCCTTTTTTCAATCTCTCTGTTGCAGGTCTTACAATTTTTTGGGCCACGTGACCTACCAAATGCAACAGGATGACAAATTATATCAGGCCTTAACTTTGAAGTTTCTTTTAAAATTTCTAATATACTCCATGCCCAAGGAGGCGAATATTCCCCCTTATTCCATAAATACTCTACAAGCGTATTTTTATGAACGGTCATAGGATTAAACGAAATAACATCAACAATACTTTCTATAGCCTTTGCAGATTCAATAGCATCATGAATTGCTTCCTTTTCAGTAAGAAACGGTGGTTTTATCATCAAATAAGCCTTGTTTTTAATATTAAGTTTTCTTAGCACTTCGCTAGAGGATAGAAAATCTTCAAATGTAAATCCTTTATTAATTGAATGCTTGAGTATCCTATTGTTTGAAGACTCTAATCCAATTGCAACTTCTATCTGAAGTTCATTATTTCCTATAATTTCCTTTAAATAATCTTCTTGAACATACTCTGGCCTTGACTCTAAAGTCACTTCATATATTCCTTTTTCAGAAAGAAACGAAATTATCTTCTTTGCACAATCTGAATTAACTTCCTTTGGATCAAGAAAGCTTCCTGACGTAAAAAGTTTGATCTTTTTTATTTCTTCATCATAAGCCTTGTTAAACTCTTCAATAAATATGTTGAAGATATTAATCGAGGAATCATTCGGTGAATCCTCAAAGTAGGAGCACATGTTGCATCTTCGCCATCTACACCCAACAGTTGGTAGAATAATTGAAAGTGCTTTAGCTTCCTTTCCTTGAACATTTTCTCTATTGTAAAAGAACATTAACTTCTTTCTCCCAATTAAGTTTAAAAGTCTCACTCAAAGAGGCAATTCATACAATTTACAGCTACGATAGATACCAAAACAGCCGCCAATGCAAATATAATCCATATCCTTCTTCTATAATATCTCTCGGAAACATAAATCACAAAAAGAGACGTTGAAAGAAAATAACAGAGCAGGGGAAATATAGGCATAGTAACTAGTTTGAACAAATCGTATCCCATAAGGTATAATGACCATTCAATACCGCTCCAGCTTATTCCAATAAAAACAACGCCGAAAATAAATAACTCTTCTGCTTTTTTGTAATCTTTATCCTTTAAAAAAAGAGAATAAATTATTAAAAATGAGCTTAAAACAGAACTCAATATAGAATAATGAAATCCTAGTAGTTCAAGCCCCATTTTATTCCAGCACAGCACCTTTATCAGCAGAAGACACGAGTTTTCTATACCTCAATAACATACCAGGTATGTCCTTCTTTGGAGGCTTTGCATCTTTTAGTCTAGTTTCTATTTCTTTCTTGGTTAGTTGTACCTCTAGTTTTCTTTTGGGTATGTCTATCTTAATAATATCTCCATCCTTTAATGCTGCAATAGGTCCTTTATCAAAGGCTTCTGGTGATACATGGCCAATACAAGGCCCTCTAGTTCCACCTGAGAATCTACCATCTGTAATTAAGGCCACAGACTCTGATAAACCCATACCTGCAATCAAACTTGTCGGTTCTAGCATCTCTCTCATCCCAGGACCACCCTTTGGGCCCTCATATCTTATTACCACAACCATACCGGGTTTTATTTTGCCTGCAAGTATAGCTTTAGTAGCAGCTTCTTCGCTATCAAAAACTTTGGCCTTACCTTCAAATTTCATTATCTTTTCGCTGACAGCAGTTTGCTTTACAACTGACCCATTAGGTGCAAGATTTCCTTTGAGTATAGCTATTCCGCCATGTTTATGGTAGGGATTGTCAACATTTCTGATTGTGTCTGATTTAACAAGTTTTACCTTTTTTAAAACATCGCCCAGAGTATCTCCCATAATTGTCTTTGTTTCAAGATTTAATTTATCTTTAAGTCTAATTAGTATTTGAGGGATTCCTCCTGCATCATCAAAATCTCTCATAAAGAAGGGTCCACCAGGCCTTAAATTTACAAGGTGTGGTGTTTCCTTAGATAACTTATCAAACAATGAAAGAGGAAGTACAATTCCAAAAGCATTCGCAACTGCTGGCAAATGGAGTGCAGTATTAGATGAGCCCCCTATACCCATATCTACCCTTATAGCATTTTCAAAACTATTTTTAGTAACTATGTCTCTAGGTTTTAGATCTTTTTTTACAAGTTCAACTATAAGTTTTCCAGTATGATAGGCTATTTCTTCCTTTTTTTTGTCATTTGCATGGACAGTTGCACTTCCAGGGAGTGAAAGACCAAGAGCCTCAGTCATACATGCCATTGAATTTGCAGTAAAAAGACCTGCGCAGGCACCAGCTCCAGGACAACTTCTCTTTTCGATTTCTTTGAGTTCCTTCTCTGTTATCTCTCCCTTTTTATAGCTCCCAATGGCCTCAAAAATAGAAATTAAATCAAGTTTTTTACCTTTGTATTCTCCAGGTTCCATTGGACCGCCTGTTACCATAGCAGCTGGAATATTTACTCTTCCTGCAGCCATAAGCATGCCAGGAGTTATCTTGTCACAGTTAGTTACTCCCACCCATCCATCAAATAAATGAGAGGAAACCATTAATTCTACTGAATCAGCAATTATGTCTCTTGAAGGTAAAGAATATCTCATCCCTTGGTGTCCCATTGCAATTCCATCGCATATGCCAGGCATACCAAATTCAAATGGGATACCCCCAGAATCTTTAATACCCTTCTTTACAAGGTCAGTAAGTTTTCTAAGATTAATATGGCCGGGTACAATTTCAGAGTAAGCTGAGGCTACACCTATGAACGGCTTCTTAAAATCCGCATCTTTTAGTCCATCAGCTCTCAATAAGCCTCTTGCCCCTGCCTTATCAATTTCCTCTTTAATTATTGAACTTCTCACTTAATCACATCCACAAACTTAGCTAATCCGTATTCAACGCTATCAACAAGTGCATACCAACTTGCAGTAATAATATTCTCTGAAACACCTACTGTATCCCACATCTTGTTGTAACCATGAGTTCTAATCAAAACTCTAACTACTGAGCCAGTTCCTTCTTCCCCTTCTAGCACCCTGACTTTATAATCTGTAAGGTTAAAGTTCTTAATTTCTGGGTATGCTCCAATCAAAGCTTTTCTCAAAGCCTTGTCAAGAGCATTTACTGGACCATTTCCTTCTGCAGCAGTATGAAACTCTTTATCATTTACCCTTAGTTTAATGGTAGCCTCTGAACGTGAATCCATATCTCCTCTCTTGTCTATGACCACTCTAAACCCTTCGAGTTCGAAGAATTTCTTGTAAGTTCCTAGGGCCTTCTTCATAAGAAGTTCAAAACTAGCTTCTGCCCCTTCAAACTGGTAACCTTCATTCTCAAGTTTCTTAATCTTTTCTAGGATGAAGTCAAGTCTTGCATCTGCCGATTCAAGGTCCACACCATATTCTTTGGCCTTAAAAATAATATTGCTTCTACCTGAAAGCTCTGAGACAATAACCCTTGTTCTGTTTCCTACAAGTTCAGGCTTAATATGCTCATATGTATCTGGGTGGCGCTGGATTGCGCTGACATGGATCCCACCTTTATGAGCAAAAGCGCTTGAACCTACATAAGGTTGGTGCATATCAGGAGATATATTTCCAAGTTCTGATATGTATGCTGCAACGCTTTTTAATTTTCTCAGCTGTTCATCAGTTATACAGTCAAGTTTCATTTTAATTTTAAGGCCAGGAATAATAGAGCATAAATTTGCATTACCACATCTTTCCCCATACCCATTAATAGTTCCCTGAACATGAACAGCTCCCATTTTAACTGCTTCTAGAGAATTTGCAACTGCACATTCAGAATCATTATGTGCATGGATACCAATATTTGATTTAATATGAGTTTTTACCTCTTGAACAATATTTCCTATTTCAAATGGCAGACTTCCACCATTTGTATCACATAAAGATATGCAGTCAGCACCTGCTTTATCCGCTTCTTTGATAGTTGAAAGAGCATATTCTTTATTTCTCTTATATCCATCAAAGAAATGCTCTGCATCGTAAATTACTTCTATACCGTGTTCTTTTAGGAATACAATTGAATCATAAATCATCTCAAGATTTTTTTCAAGTGGAATTTTCAATGCCTCAATAACGTGAAAGTCCCAACTTTTTCCAAAAATTGATGCAACATCTGTATCAACATCTAGGATT
>LNGD01000099.1 GCA_001587675.1 Candidatus Methanofastidiosum methylothiophilum | reverse complement strand
GCGAGCTTGCCAACGCTTTTCAAGAGATGTCAAAGGAGCTTAAGAAATCCTATGAAGATCTTGAAAGAAAGGTTAAAGAAAGAACACTTGAGCTTCAAAAGGCCAATAAAAAGTTATCAGAGACAAATATAGAGCTTGTAGAGTTAAATAAGAAAATATCAGAGGCTAACAGCCTTAAATCCCAATTTTTGGCCAATATCTCTCATGAATTACGAACGCCTTTGACATCAATCATCGGGTTTTCAGAAGTTGTTCTAAATGAAGCAAAGTTGAATGAGGAGCAAAAAGACTATTTAGAAACAATACTCAGAAATGGAGAAATCCTACTAAAACTTATCAACGATATATTGGAACTTTCAAGACTTGATGCGGGTAAATCAAAATTATATCTTTCCGAATTTAATATAAGAGATGTGATAAATAAAACGCTAAAAATTATTTCACCATTATCTAAAGATAGAAATATTTGGATTTCAATCAATATTGAGGATATACCGGATATAATTGCCGATGAGGACAAGATTACAGAGGTACTTCTTAATCTCTTGAGTAATGCAATAAAATTCAATGTTGATAACGGAAAGATAAGTGTCAAGGCATTTAAGATTGATGACCACCTTAGAGTCGAAATAGAAGATTCTGGAATAGGCATCAAACAAGAAGATCTTGACATAATCTTTGACGAATTTAGACAATTGGATAATCCAGAAACAAAAAGCTATCGTGGGACAGGCCTTGGATTACCAATATCAAGACACTATATAGAAATGCATGGTGGATTACTCTGGGCGGAAAGTGAGCCGGGTAAGGGTTCAACTTTTATATTTGAAATACCTATGAAGGCGGAGGAAGACTAAATGAATCGTATTTTAATAGTAGATGATACTGCAGATAATGTCAAATTAATCAAGGCTATGCTAAAGTCTCTTGATAGTGAAATTGATGTTGCTGTTGACGGAGAAGAAGCTCTTAACAAGATAACTGAAAATGATTATGATATTGTTCTTTTAGATATA
Source organism: Candidatus Methanofastidiosum methylothiophilum (assembly GCA_001587675.1). Classification (GTDB taxonomy): domain Archaea; phylum Methanobacteriota_B; class Thermococci; order Methanofastidiosales; family Methanofastidiosaceae; genus Methanofastidiosum. The sequence continues at coordinate 4,719 of LNGD01000099.1, read as the reverse complement.
ATGTTACCAAAAATCTCAGGTATAGACGTTTTAAAAAGAGTCCGAGAAAGAGACCTCGAAACGCCAATTATTGTCATGACGGCTTATGGCTCGGAAGAACTTGCTGTTGAAACACTTCGCCAGGGAGGAGATGATTATCTTATCAATAAACCTATCAGAACTGAAGACCTTTTGGATGCGATAAACAAAGCTTTAGAGAAAAGAAAATCAAAAAAACTTGAAGAGGATTTTACAAACGAAGATGCTTATTCAATGATCTCTGAATTTGAAAATTCCTTAAGAGAATTTATTTTAGAAGCTTTAAAAAGAAGATATGGCTCTTCCTGGTGGGATAGAGGTATTCCAAACTTCATAAAGTCAATTTGTTTAAAACGACAAAACGATGCAATTGTTAGGAAAAGAGAAGTATATCCTCCGCTTTTTTATACAGACTTTTCCCATTACTTACCCATAATATTATTCAAAAACAACGAGAAAGAAATTGACAACTGGAAGGATGTCTTTGAATATTATTTTGTAAGTATAGGCTGGATTAAAGGTCGTTTAATTGAGTTAACAGAAATAAGAAATGAAATAGTCCATCCAAAAAAAATATCTAAAAGACAGTTCAAAAAAATGAAACTTTATATCGATGAAATTACAGAATATATGGACAGACCTCATGATTAAATCCTTTTAGTTCAAAAAGTCTTTTTCTCATTTCAATTATTCTCTCACTTGAAGTTTTGAATCTCTTGGTACATTTGCCACATATACACTGCTCTTTTTGAGGGCATAAAATATATTCAGAATATTCTTTTGTTAGTCCAAATTCTTCTAGTCTATTCCTTAAGTTAGTATCTTCCCCATTGAATGCAGATTCAAAATCAACTATATTCCTTTTCGAGGAAGGTAAGAGATATCTATTCCTCATGAATTTTCTTTCTTCGTTTCTCTTATCAAGAATTTCCTTAGGGGTACTGGCATTTCTATAAGGTATACCAAGCTCAGTCAAGGCTATTATCCTTTCCTCGTATTGCCCAATTGAAGATTCCTCTTGAATAAGTGTTGCAATAGTCCCTTCAACTTTATTCAAGGGGAGGTTAACTTTTCCGATATTTGAATAACACGACAATGCAGAACGAATAGCATAGTTTGACAGATATGTCAAAAAAATTCCTTTTTCATCAAGCCTATCCAACATTTTCTTAACAAATTCTATAGTGAAAAGTTCAGGAGAGACTTCAGCTTTATAGGGATCAAAGAAAATTACATCAAATTTATTTCCCATTTTTGAGAGGATTTCATCAGCTTCGCCTACATGAAGCCTTATATTTGAATCATTATTGTAATAAAGATTTTTTATTAATCCCAATTCGTGTAATTTGTACTCAACAGCCCCTTTAATTTTATTAAAATAATCTTCTAAAAATGAATAGTTGTCAGGGAGCGGTAAGAATAAACTAATTGCAGATATCTCCCAAAATTTTTCTATCATATCTATTTCAAGGTTTGGATTATAGTAAAGAGCATAAAGTGCATTGTAACCAAAACCTGAACATATGTCAAGAAGTTTTTTTCTTTCAGATATTTTTGAAGGTTTAGTATATGCCTCAAGCCTCTCTTTAAGTGCACCAACATAGGAGTGCATTGTATCTTCAAATTTAAGTGATAGTGTACCGTCACCAGTTATTATAAAATTGTCCTTTATTTGAAGAAAAAATTTATTTCGTTCATTAAATACTTCACGTGAGGTAAGATTTTTTTTGTTTTCACTCTCAAAATATTTTCTAATTATGGAAATGTCCATTTACTGCTCCCTCTCATATCTAAAAATGCTTCTAAGATAAATTAGGCCTTCATTTGACTCTAAAATACCAGCTCTCACCTCTCTTAAGACTCTTTGTGCTGTAAAGAATTTCTTTGATGGATTTTTTCTGTGAACTTCCTTTAGAAGAGGGCATCCAAATCCAGGAGATTCATAGCCCGGAACTCTAGCAGCTAGATATTTCATATCCTTCTTTTTAAGAGATAATAAAGCAGGTAAATTAATTCTAAGCATTCCATTTTTAATTAGAATAGTTTGAGACCCTGTAGGGAGTAAATCGCCAAAAGTAATAGCCTTAATCCCTAATTCTTTTGTTCGTTCAATGACAACGTTTTCCATATTTTTATGACATCGCCCACAAGGATGGTATCTTCCTTCAAGCGCCCCCTTAATAATTTCAGACATATCCCCAGAGATATACTCATGCTTAACATTCATATTTCTAACAACATTTTCAATAATCGATCGAGTTCTCTTAGGCACGATAATGTCAGAAGGATAATAAGTAAATGCCACCACATTAAATCCCATTTGCTTTAATAGATAAAGAGAGGCGGTACTGTCAGAACCCCCTGAATAAGAAACTGCAACAGTAATCTCTTTGTCAATTGTTTTTTTCTTATTATTTATATAATCTCTAAAGAATTCAAGAATTTCTCTGTTCTGACCAGTTGCCTTCTTCAAGAGAGTATCAATTGTATCTAACGACTCCTTTAATTTCAATTCACTGACAAGTTCTTCTGTGCTCTCAATTACTGTAACTGGTTTCCCTAGTTCCTCACTCAATTTGCCAACTACCCAGCCCCCGGGACCAATTAGCATTGATTTGTCAGATCTGTGGTACCCACAAATTATAAGGACTTCGTCATCTTTTATCCATTTGATCTTTGGGGCCGATGAGGTATCCTGACCAATTTCATCCCTTATTCTTTTTATTCTTTCAAGTAGCTCTTCAGTCTCCATTATATGATTATCAAAAGGTTTATATTAAATTTTTTCCGTATAAAAATCATGATAAATGATGAAATAGAGATTCACCCAGAAGCTTTTGTCCATGAAAAGGCATTTATCAATGGTAAAGTAAAAATAGGCAAGAACTCAAGTATCTGGCCGTTTGCTGTTCTAAGAGGAGATATCGAAAAAATAGAAATTGGCGAAGGGAGCAATGTTCAAGACAATGCTGTATTGCATACTGATTCTGGAAAACCTACGATAGTTGGGAATAATGTTGTAATAGGTCATTCAGCAGTCGTGCATGGCACAGTTATTGGGGATAACGTCTTGATAGGAATAAACGCTACAGTTCTTAGTGGATCGAGGATAGGCAACAACTGTATAATAGGTGCTGGTGCAGTAGTAAATGAGAACATGGAAATAGCCGACAACTCCATAGCTGTTGGAGTTCCCGCGATGGTAATAAAAAGAACGGATGAAAGAGCGATTGAAAGAATAAAAAAGAATGCACAATCATATATTGAATTATCAAAAAAATACAAATCTTAGTAGGATAATATGCTAGTCTCTTCAATGCTAAATAAGATTCCAGGTTTTATTTTAAGGCCTACCTATGGCATCTACGAGAAAAGATTAATTGGAGAGATAAAATCCGAAAATGTCCCTAATCACATAGGCATAATTATGGATGGGAATAGGAGATTTGCTTCTTCTAAAGGGCTTCCAGTTTATATGGGCCATGAAATGGGTATGAAAAAAGCTGAAGAACTTTTGGTGTGGTGTAACGAAATCGGAGTAAAAGTAGTTACCTTATACGCTTTTTCAACGGAGAATTTCAAAAGAGATAGCAAAGAAGTAGATTATATAATGAAGATGCTTGAGCAGAAGTTTAGGGAAGCTGCAACGAATAAAAAAATAATCGAAAATAGGGTAAGAGTAAAAGCTATTGGCAATATTTCTATGCTGCCTGAATCAGTGAAAGAGGCCATAAAAGAAGGTGAAGCCGCCACAGAAAATTTTAACGATATGACCCTAAATATCTGTGTTGCTTATGGTGGCAGGATGGAGATAGTCGAAGCTATAAAAAGAATTCTTGATAGTTGTAATGGAAAAGGATTAGATCCAGAAGATATTGATGCAAAGTTGTTGAGTGAAAATCTTTTTACTAAAGGATTACCTGACCCTGATATAATCATCAGAACGGGCGGAGAAATACGTCTCAGCAATTTTCTTCTATTCCAGTCTGCATACTCTGAACTTTTCTTTTTAAATACTTATTTTCCTTTGATTAGAAAAATTGACTTTTTAAGAATTATAAGAGATTTCCAAAGAAGAAATAGAAGATTTGGAAGATAAAGATTTTTAATAAAGAAGTGGAGGGAGTGGGATTTGAACCCACGAACACCTACGTGACAGGACTCTGAATCCTGCACCTTTGGCCAAGCTCGGCAATCCCTCCGAAATAACTCACATTTTTGTTTGAGAATCTGAATGCCTTAATCTTTCAACTTCTTCCCATAGTTTTAGCCCTAATCCTTCAGAAGGCTTTTCATATTTTATTCCGTGAGGCATTGCTCTTCCCTTTTCATCAACTGTGACAAAAGTAACAAATCCATCGACGAACATTTCTTTAGTAAGTCTTTTGTATATTTTTGTATAAATTGTCAAACTAGTTTTGCCAACATGTGCCAAAACGGATTCAATTTGAAGTATGTCACCATTATTTCCAGGTCTTACAAATTTCATTCCATGAACTTTAATACAAACTATTTTTGAAGGATCCCCGTAAACTCTTGAAGCTTCAATAAATGCGCCTTCAACAAACCACATTGATGCAACGCCTGCAAAGAGAGTTCCGTGATGATTCAAATTCTCTGGTCTTACTAGTTTAGAAATTGTTGTAAATTCTGAAGTATCCATAAAATCAACCTTAAAGTGGGGACACAGGGATTTGAACC
>LNGD01000098.1 GCA_001587675.1 Candidatus Methanofastidiosum methylothiophilum | reverse complement strand
CTCTTACGGGAAAGGAGAAAAAAAGAACGATAAGGTCATGGTTGAGTACTCGCAACCTAACACCCATAAATCATTCCATATAGGACATCTAAGGAACGTTTGCCTTGGAGATGCCCTTGCAAATATAATGGAATTTTCTGGCTATGAAACTGTTAGAGCAAACTATATTGGGGATGTAGGTGCCCATGTTGCAAAGTGCTTGTGGGGATACATGAAGTTCTATGATGGCGTTATCCCAGAAAATAACAGAGGAGAGTTCTTAGGAAAAGTCTATTCTGAAGCAGACAACAAACTCAAAGAATCTGAAGAGTACCAAGAAGAGTACAAAGTTGTCTTAAAGAATCTCTATGAAGGTGACAAAAGGACTATCGATGTCTGGCAAATGACAAAAGAATGGAGCCTTGAAGAGTTTAACAGGATTTACCAAGAGCTTGGAGTTAACTTTGATATTTTCTTATATGAGAGTGAGGTCAAAGATGAAGGTACAAAAATAGCAAAGGAGCTTTTAGACAAAGGTGTGGCAAAAGAAAAGGATGGGGCCGTAATTGTTGACCTAAAAGATTATGGACTCGATGAGTTTGTCATACTTAGAAGCGATGGAACAGCACTTTATTCAACAAAAGACCTTGCACTTGCAGAGAGAAAGTTTCAGGATTTTAAGATTGATCTATCACTTTATGTTGTTGGAAGTGAGCAGAAGTTTTACTTCAAACAGCTTTTCAAAACATTGGAGCTTATGGGATTTAAACAGGCCCAGAGATGCTTCCACTTATCTTATGAGCTTGTCATGCTTGAAGAAGGTAAGATGTCCTCTAGAGAAGGAAATGTTGTACTTTATTCCGAGTTAAAAGATGTTGTTAAAAAAGAAGCGTTAAATCAGGTGAGAGAAAGAAATATTTCTAATGCCGATACAATATCTGAAATTGTTACCATAGGCGCATTAAAATACAGTATGATGAAAGACAATAATAAGAGAATCATCTTTAACTGGAAAAAAGCCTTAGATTTTGAAGGTGATACTGCCCCTTACATACAATATGCTCACGCTAGGGCATCAAGTATTTTAAACAAGATAGGTAAGTTGGACCAAAAATTCGAGATAGAAGATCTAAATGAAAAAGAATATAAGTTAGTATTTATGCTTTCAGAATTTCCAGAAGTAGTAGAAAAAGCTTCAATTGATTATAGACCTGATTATGTTTCAAATTACGTTTATGATCTTGCAAAGTGTTTTAATGAGTTCTACCATGAATGCCACGTAATAAATGCTGAGACAAATAAAGTTTTTAGAGCCTCTCTTGTTAAAGCAACTAAGATGGTTTTACATAATGCGCTGGCCCTGCTAGGGATTAAAGCACCAGAAGAGATGTAACTCATTATTGAGTATCTACCCAAAATTTTATATATCATTTTTATTTACTAATTTTGGTGCTTCAATGAAAGCTAATAGTTCAAAGCATATCGCCTTTACCGCAATTTTTGCAGCTTTGGGAATCTTATTTGGGACTATACTTTTGATACCAACGCCAGTGCCTAATGTTTATCTTGATTTATCCCATATTGGTACTGTTCTATCTGCAATCCTCTTGGGCCCAATATTTGGTGGGATTACAGGATTCATAGTAGGTATCTGGCCTGGTTTAACCTTTGGAAATTTCTTAGTGCCCCCATTCAAAGCTTTGACGGGTATCTTTGTAGCAATTCTTTCTAAAAAGACGAGGCCAGGTATTGCTGTTTTTTTAGGATACCTGCCTGAAGCGTTTCTAACATATCTAACACTTGCAGTACTAAAGATTCCTTATGGACTACCACTACCTGTTGTATACACTATACTGACAAAGGCATTTGTGGAGATTATTGTTCTGGCCATATTGGTGGAAACAATAATGACAAATAAAGGCGTGAAGCAGTTTTATAATAGAAATCTCAAAGTTAAAGATAAAACAAAGAAAAAAACTAAAGTTCCTGATGAAGAAGAGAAGATTAAAAATAAAGAAAAAATAGATGATAAAAGTAGTGATTACCCTAAAGAAATTCAAGAACTTCTGACATTTTTTGAATTAGACCCAAAAGAAAAATATACATTAAAAGACATAAATGAACAAAAACGATACTTAAACAGTATTTATCATCCAGATAAAAATGCTAGCTTGGGTGAAAAATCAAAGAAAAAGGCAGAGAACAAGTTAAAACAAATAAATAATAACTACGATAAATTATCAAAATTCTTCAAATAGGATATCTCAAGATCAAAGGTAGCATTTTTATACCTTTGATATTTTTAATTTTTGTGAGAAAAAAGCAGCTTGAAATCATTCTTTCAAATCTCAAAGAGATGGAAAACCCTGACATGTTTGAAGAGCAATACACAAGCCCGGGAGATATTGCTGCATCTATTGTATTATTTGCCTATCAAAGAGGAGATATTGAAGGAAAAACAGTAATTGATCTAGGTGCGGGTACAGGTAGACTTGGTATAGCTGCGTTGTTATTGGGAAGCAAGAAAGTTTATTTTGTCGAGAAAGACAATAGGGCTATAGAGATTTTAAAGGATAATTTAAAAACATTAACTTTAAAAACTAATCTTGAGTTAGAAAAATACGAGATTAGGGAAGGTGATGCTTTACAGGTCCTCCTGCGTGGGGACACTATTATTCAAAATCCGCCTTTTGGTACGAAGCAGAGAAATATGGATACCAAGTTTTTGAAAAAGGCTTTTGAAATAGGAAATGTGGTATATTCCTTACACAAGAAAGGGAATTATGATTTCATAAAAAATGTTGCTTTGGAGAATGGATTTGAACTAATTGAAATGAAGGATTTCAATTTTCCAATAAAGGCGATGTTTGAGATACACAGGAAAAGAAAGGTGTTGATTGAAGTAGAACTTTACCGATTCACGAGGTGTTATGATGGAAGCAAATGCAGAGGTTAAAAGAGAGTTTGTTATACCCGGAGACTACATTGGTGTAGCCGAGGAATTTTTACCTGGAAACGGGGCATATGAAGACAACGGAAAGATATATGCTACATTAGTTGGAAACTTAGAACTTGATATGTCAAGAAGAAGTGCAAACGTTTACTCAAAAACAAATGTTGTTCCGCAGATAAAAGAGGGCGACATTGTATATGGGGAAGTTGTTTCAGTAAAACCACAGATGGTTTATGTAGACCTTCTTGCACTTGAAGGTTATACTGACAAGAAACTTTCAGCAAATACAAAGGCCAGGATATATGTTTCACAGACAAGTAAGCAATATGTAAAAAGTATCTCAACTGAGTTTAGAAATGGAGATATAGTAAGAGCGAGAGTTGTAGATACAAAAGGCGATGCTGTTAGACTTTCAACTGCTGAAGATTCTCTAGGTGTAATAAGAGCAGTTTGCAGTGTATGTAAAAAAACACTTGAGATAAAAGATGGAAAACTTGAATGCAGTTACTGTAGTTCCAAGGAAACTAGAAAGACAGCAGACGATTATTTAAGAGCTAAAATATGATATGATGAAGAAAAAAACTAGAATTTTAACTTTTAAACTCAAGGGCAATGAAAAAGTGGAAATTGCCCGTTTTCTTTCAAAATTTCAGGATATTTCCTTTGATATTTCCGGGGACACTTTAAAGGTCAAGATCTTTGACTATGGGAATATGGGGGATATCATATACTCTATTAAAAGCTATTTAGAAGAGCTGAAAGAGAAAAATATCAAAGAGAACGAAGGAATTTATTCCTATAATCTCGACAGCATCTCAAAAATTGCCGGAGCTACTGTTCCAGTCAAACTTCTGAAAGTAGTTCTAAATGACAAGGGCTATTCTTTTGAAGTGCAAAAAGAGGATGTTGTTTCAACTGCAAATGTTTCAGTCGCAGCAGACTTTGCAAGAGAAATTTCTTATTTAATTGAAGATCTAGAAGATGTATCAAAACCAGTTATGGAAATTCTAGTAAGGGTCGCTATTGAATATGATATGCTTGCTTCAGAACTATTAAATGTGGGGGTCGAGGACGAGATTTTTAATGATACAGGAACGGTATCTTTAAATATAAGCTATGATGAAGCTCTTTCATATCTAAGAGAGTATGCAGGTGGTTAGTTTGAATATTGATGTTATAAAAAAGGATGAAAAATTTATGGAATTTAGAATTATTGGTGAGGATCATACATTTTGTAATGTATTGAGAGATGCCCTTTTAAAAGATGAGAAAGTAAAGGTTGCAGCATACAGAATTGATCATCCCCTTCTTAAAAGAAAAGAACCTATTTTTGTTATAAACACAGATGGTACAAAGCCCCCAAAAGATGCGCTTCTTGATGCAATAGAAAGGGTCAAAGAAGAGATTAATGGATTAAAAACAAATTTATCTTTGGATTAATCCTCTTCTTCTTCAAGAACGTCTTTTCTTATTATTTCATCTTTTCTTAATACTGAAATACCTGTTTTTTTATCGATTACTTGTATAATGACCTTGATATCTGGGTCTTCTAGATTGACCTTTGCGCCTTTAGCTTCAACTATCTTAGCCCCAACTTCCCTTTCAAGATCCTGTGACTTAAAATTGGCCTTTCCTCTTTTCTTACATCGAACTGCAAATGAATCATTTTCAGAAATCTTTGATACTGCAACATCTGTGGCTTCAACTAGTATTAGATCTTTGTCTGTGTTGACATATCGATCAAATGGAATTGCCCTGTGTATAGCACATGTTTCGTAATCCCTTATCATTTCAGCAGCTTTTTTTGCATCTCTGCATTTTACTAGAAGAACTCCTTTGAATTTTGTTTTCTTGATTTCAAATACCTCCCCTTCTAACGCCCATTCTACTTCCCAAATACCATCAAACTGTCTTGCAGTAGGCGTAGTAACAAGGAGAAATTCTTTAATATGTTCCATAATGAAAGGACTTGTTATCAATTTAAAAAGTTTTATATGAATCAAAAATTTTAACGAAAAGATTTAGTCATACAGGGATTTGTCCCCATATGACCGATACTATATGCCAGTAACACTAATTATATTGAACGTGTTACTATTTATAAAGTTTACGGTTTAGGGGTTCCGTTTAATCTACAATCTAATAAGTTACTTTTTTAATCAATATTCAATAGTGGGCTTAATGTCCATTCATGAACTACCAAATATGTTTGATAAATTGGTATATCAAAAGAATTTTTATGAATTATCAAGAGGATTGATGTTCAGGAAGGATATATCGATGAAAAACGAAGCCTATATTTTTGTTCTTAATAAAGAAAGAAAGGCTGCAATAACGATGATGTTTGTATTCTTTAATATTGATGTTGTTTGGGTTAATTCAATAAAGGAAGTAATAGATTTAAAGCCTAATGTAAGATCTTTTTCTTTTTTTAATGGCCACGTTGGTAAAGCCAAATATTTCGTCGAAATGCCTAAAGGCTCAATAGAAAAATATAAAATAAAGATTGGGGATAAGGTTTTATTTCCATCTAATTAGCACAAACTATTAAAGAGGGATATTTTCATTTTAATTAATGATTATTACAGACAATCACATGCATATTGACCCAATAAGAGGTGTAGGAATTGAAGCTGTAAAGGAATTTTATTCCGCAGGTGGCACCCACTTCATGCTTGTCTATAAGACAGCTTATGATTCTGGAGTCAATATTAAATCCGGAAAAGATTTTGGGAAGGCCTACGATTCAATAATTAATCTATCAGATAAGATAAATAAAGAAACTAATGCTAAGTCATACCCG
>LNGD01000097.1 GCA_001587675.1 Candidatus Methanofastidiosum methylothiophilum | reverse complement strand
TGATTCAAAAACATCCTGTTTAGAAAGCTTATACATAGGTATGTTAAAAAATCCATCTACATATTGAGCGGCAAAATCATTTGTACCGCTAGGAATATTGACGTGCCAAGTACCTAAATTTCTATTAAAATCTTTGTGGTATAATTCAGTTTTTGAATAGACTTTACTTGCCCCATCATTTTCTTTCATTACATAAGAGGTCAAATTTACTTTCATGTAAAGCTGCAAGTCACTAACTCCATCGGATTGCGGAAGCTTAACAGCATATCTCCCCTGTGAGTTAGTTTTGGCAATAGCAACAGTTTCAAGTTTTTGATTGAAGAATATTATTTCTGCGTTAGCTAAAGGTGGGTCATCTGTTGCATCTAATATCTTACCATTCTGAGGAGCGTTGTCCATTGAAGGTTGTGATTCATCACCTGTGCCATCGTTATCTGCTCCTTCCGTATTATCATATACATACCCTTGTAATGTCCAAGTTTCACCTGTAATAGGAATGTCAGGAGTCAAGCTCAAAAGAACATCATTTCCACCTTCATTTTTAATATAAATTCTATGGGCTCCAGAGTTAAGTATAGTAAATTTAGAGAAAACTTCTATTTCGCCACCGTATTGGAGCCTGATATTAATTGTCCTTCCAGAAAAATAAGTTTCCATTCCATTTTCTTGAGGAGCAGATTCAATTCCGGGTGCGGACATAAAGAAAGTAATGGTATCATCATTTTGATCTACTCTTATTTCTCCTTTATCAAAATTAATGTCAATGTATCGCTGTGCCCCTTCCCCCTCAAATCTAACCTCTCTTATCTTAGAATCAAATTCTAGAAATGCCTTCTGCATTGATGCTATTCTTGAAATATCTTTTGATCTCTCGATTTGAGGTGCGGCAAATTGATATGCAATAAAAACAGCGGCTACAGTAATACCCAAAATTAGCATAACTGTAATTACTTCTACTTGAGCCTTTCTTGAAAAAAGGCCTTTTTTCCTATTTTTTTTGGCATACTCCATGGAATTACCTTGAGTATAATTAAAATAATAAAATATTATTTAATAAATTTATCCTTCAAATTGCGAATTGCACAATTTTAGACCATTATCTTCTTTCTTGAGAATTCTGTTCCCATTACAATAGCCAGAGCAGAGGAGAATATCAAGATTAGTGCCAATATTAGATCAATCATCATGCCAAGATTGGGTAAAGGTAATCCTAAATTACCCTTAAATAGTAAGAACATTACTCCAGCTACGATCCAAAGTAATCCGACGACATAAAGCACTGCGTTGTCACTTCCTTTTGTACCTGCTGCAGTTTTTGCCTTTATCCCAAAGATTATTGCAGGAAGCCCAGTTACTATCATGACTATGTAAAATGCCAATCCCATAAATCCAGTTTTCAATAGATTGAAAATTCCAGAAATTGGATTGTTTGGAGGAAGCATTCCCATGTTATTGAAAAGGAAGAATATTGAGAATAAAAGCCAGAATATACCAAGAACATAAAGAGTAATTGGTGCAAAAATAGATCCACCACTAGTTTTAGTCTTGGTACCTCCTTTCATCTCCTTCATGAGGTCCTTTGTATCAATTCCAAGCTCCTGTGCCTCTCTCAAGATGTCCTCCATTGAAGGTTCAGATTCTAAGAAATCATCTTCAATTTTAGAGGTAATTGGTTTCTTTGAGAAAACGGTCTCGACCCGTTCTTCAGGGAGGACTTGATTAACCTTTTTCAAGAATTCACTTTCAGAAAATTCTTCAAGTGCTTCATCAAGTATCTTCTCATGCTTTTCTCGAGTCGATGGTTCATAAGTTGGTTTATTAGCTTCCTCAGTTACTTTTCTTTCAAATCTTTCTTCAGGTTCGAATTGGTATTTTTTTGGTGGTTCCTGTTTTGCATAGGTCTGCCCTATTGTCTTAAAGGTTTTTTCCATTTCCTGAAGCTTCTCTGTGTTCATCCTTATTGACTCAGCGACCTTTTCCATCGTTGCGGCTACTTTCGATAAAGAATCCATCAGTTTGTCTTCTTCACCTTCATCCCCTTCAACAACCATGCTTGATTCCAATAGATTAATCAACTTTTCAAGCCTATCGACAAGCGGATCCTCTGATACCCCACCTTCTTCGACTGCGGCGGCACTCAAGATCTCTTTTATCTCATCTAACTTTGTAACAATCTCCTTTGATTCAAGCGGAGCACCTCCATAGCCCATTCTAGGCATTATCTGCATGAAGGTATCAAGCTGCTGCTTTAGCTTGACATACTCCAGTTTGAGGTCATCATAATCATTGCCAACCATCCTATCATCTCATTAATGCTAATATACATTATAACTTATAAATTTAACTATTTAAAGCTATTTACTAAATTAATGAATATCGCTTACCAATTTTCACTTTTTAATCATAGTTACCTTTTTATTACTGGTTTAGGTATTATCTTCAAATGAAGGAGCCTATACATTATGTCCTTGAAAAAGGTGAACGAAGAAATATAGAATTTAAGTCTGCTCTAGGAGATGAACACCTTCTAAAGGACAGAAGGGAAAGATTGTCCGCTCAAATGAAATATCGGCTAAAGACAGGAGGAGGTAAGGCTTACTATATACTAGGTGTTTCTGATGATGGGAAGGTAGTATGTCAATCAGAAGAAGAATTTGAAAAGACTCTTGAAGTAATAAAAAAACTTGCAGAGAGTATTGGTGCAAAAATAGTCGAAGTTGAAAGATACCACGAGAACGGTATATTCGGAAGGGTCACTATTGAAGAATCAAGATCTGATAGAGGAATGAAAGAGCATATTACTATTGGGACTATCGGCCATGTTGACCATGGAAAATCTACTCTTATCGGAACGCTACTTACAGGGATGGAAGATGATGGGGTAGGAAAAACTCGAATTTTCCTTGATTTTCTACCCCATGAAATTGAGAGGGGGCTTACTGCTGAAATAACTCACACAGTTTTTGGATTTAAAGGAAATGATAGAATATATCTAAAGAATCCTTTAAACAAAAAGGAAGTCGCTGATCTAATTGATCGGTCAGATAAAATTGTATCCTTTGTAGACTGCCCCGGACATGAGCCCTGGCTTAGAACTACAGTTAGGGGTATCTTGGGGCAAAGAGTTGACTATGTTCTCCTTATAGTTGCAGCGGACGACGGAGTTACCCCAATAACAAAGGAACATCTTGGAATAGCTCTTGCTATGGAAATCCCTTTGATAATCGTTATAACAAAGGTAGACAAAGTTTCATACGAAGAAGCAAAAAAAGTAATAGCTGATGTTTCATCACTCCTTAGAAGAGTCGGGAAAGTTCCTCTTAACGTAAAAGATAAAGAGACTGCTAAAAATGTTTCAAAGAAAGTCTCTGAAAGATTTTTGATTCCAATAATTAAAGCGTCGTCAATAACACTTGAAGGAATAGATATACTAAACGAGCTCTTCTTGAATCTTCCTGAAAAAACTAGTGAAGAACTTTACAAAAGACCATTTTTGATGTATATTGACAAGGTCTACAAAGTTAAAGGTGCAGGAACGGTAATTAGCGGAAGAGTAAAAGAAGGTGTTGTAAAGAAAGGCCAAGAGCTTTTACTTGGACCAATCAATGATAGATACGAAACTGTGTCGTGCCAGTCAATTAAACAGCACCATCTAGTTCAAAACAGAGGGGAAGTTGGAGATATTTTAGGAATTGCAATAAAGGGTGTGGACGCAGACCAAATCAAGAGAGGAATGGTATTAAAGGATGAAAACGGTGAAGTCAAATCTGTTAGAGAGTTTCTCGCAGAAATTTTCATATTGAATCATCCAACTAGGATAAAGGAAGGGTATGAGCCGATAATTCATCTTGAGACAATATCAGAAACTGTTACTTTCGAAAAAATATACAATCAAGAATATCTCTCCACTGGGGACAGGGCCTTAATAAAAATGAAATTTAAATATAATAGTTATTACCTCACCGAAGGAGATAAGTTCATATTCAGAGAAGCCAAGTCAAAGGGAATCGGTGGAATAAAAAAAATATTATGAAACATCTATGAAGGATTTTACTTCAACAGTTGTTTTAATTGAGTTGCCTATGAAACATCTCTCCTTTGCAAGTTTAATTGCTTCTTCTGCTCTTGGTATATCCTCTTTAGTAGCAACAGTTACATACACATTAATCAATATTTTTGTGAATACAAATCCTGTGTCATTTTTTTCTAAAAATCCCTTTGCATCAGTTTTATAGCTTTTAAAGTTGCAATTCACAAGTTTAGCCCTTGATAGAAATGTAGTAAACATACAAACGTTTTCGGCTGCAACAAAAAGATCTTCAGGAGTTATAATGCCCTCATGGCCTTTAAATTCAGGGGGTGTAGCGACCTCTATTGTAGGTTTTCCTGCCCAAGTGACTTCTCCAATTTTTTCCTTTTTCCAGGTGACAGTATTCTCATAGGTATAGACATCTTCTCCCATTAAATCACCAATTATTAGTAATACTTATTCATTATAAAAGTTGTGGTTAAAAGTAGAAGAAATTATACTTAAGAAAAAAGATATTAAAATTAATAAAAAAATTATCCGAGAAGTCTTCTAACGTCAGTGACTTCAATCTGAGAAACATTTTCAATCTTTGAGAGATTGCTTTCAAGTTCTTCTGTTCCGCCTTCTTGGTCCTTTCCAAAAAGCATGACATTTAAAGAAACAAGTCCAAATGCTACTGGCTCTTCTTCAATTTTGTTTAGCTTCATGTTTGAAGGAATTGCGTCCTCAATTGCCTTCTTCATTTTTGCAAGGTCAACTTCAGGAGACTCTGGCATTACCTTTGCTGTAATACTCAAATTAAAACCTGCCATAAAAACACCTTATGGTCCAACAAACTCTCCGCATTTGCATTGGAACTTATTAACTAATACTCGGCATCTTTCACATCTTACTATAATCTCATCACAAGAAGGGCAGGGAAATTGAACAGCCTGCTCATTTGAAGTTATCTCTCTCTTACATGATGTACACTTCATGATAATCCTCCTAACGGGTATCCTTGATGGGTTTATCTAGCTTTATTTTATATGTCTTTCCTTTCTTCTCTCTGAAGATTATTCCTTTTGACTCAAGGTCCATAACAATCCTTGTAACCTTTGGTCTTGAAAATCCTGTCGCCTCGGGTAGCTTTTCCTGCCTATTTTCCCCATTTTTTAAGGCTTGAACAAGCTTTCTCTCATCTTCAGTCAAGACAAATACCGGAACTGAATTATCCTTTTTAACTTTAAAGATTAAGAATAACAAAACAATTCCAATTAGAATTCCAGATATTAGAGAGATTATGTCAATTTTAAGATTCAAACTCTCCTCATCCAATCCCTTAACATCAGAGATATTTATTTCCTTTCCAAGTCTTTCTACTGTTATTCCACTGCCTATAAGCTTTCTAACAACGTTTTCTGAGATCATGGGGCCAACGACATATACTTTTTTGACACTAGTTTTTTCTAGTGCTTCTGCAGTTGAAACAGGTAAATCATTCTCATTTGTTATTAATATAGGAATACCTCTTTTCATAGCAAATTTTGATGCAATAAGGTAAGATTCCTCAACATTTCCATTAATAAGAACTGATTCTTTGGAATATTTCCATAAATCTATTGCAACACGTGCCGCAGTTCCAGCTCTATCCCAATCCCAAATTCTTGTGACGTTAAATCCTATGTTTGCTATTTCTTGTTCAATGCTTTCTGAAATTGCATCTGTAGTTCCACCAATCAATAAGACATTTCTTGCGCCCTCGTCATAGAAGCCCATAAGCTCTCTTT
>LNGD01000096.1 GCA_001587675.1 Candidatus Methanofastidiosum methylothiophilum | reverse complement strand
TTAAAATGATTAAATTTGGTAGAAAGCATGCGTACAGTTGTCTTGTATCAATACTAAAATAGTCAAACATCGATGAATGAAGTTTTATTTATCCGCAAATGGGTTGAAAAGGAGAAAACCCTTGAGGCTGATGTCATACAGAATATTTTAGCAATTAAAAAGCTAAGGAAATTTCAGGATAGTGAAGCTTACTGGGATTTGATAACTGCATGTTGGAAATTAAAAAACCACGTGGACAGGAAACAAAAAACCTTAAATAAAAGATGGTCGAAAATTGACATTATTGAATCAATTGACAAGACTATCCCAATACATGCTAAAAAACGTGAAATTTCAAATGCTTTTTATGAGTTTGCAAATGCCCTGATTAATGAACTGAAGACTAATTCAGAAAGTGAGCAGAGAAAATGGCTTGAAATCGCTGAACAGAATGCATTAAAGCACAACCTAAATAGGGCTTACAAGTTATGGACGGATATTTATGTATGGGATGATGAAGAATTTCCTTATCAGGTTTTTAATCACATGGAAACATATATTGAAAACGATAAAAAATATTCTCTTCGAAATTCTATTTATTCTGTTTGTAGTCTAACGGATTCTGATTTTAAAGACATTATCAAATACTTAATGAATCAATTTGCAAAGAAGAACAAGGAATTATTTGAGTCGAATCAGTCAACATTAAAGAATAACTGATATTAACAGAAGTTCTGCGTATTATATTATTAACTAATAATGTATTACATGATAACCAAAAAAAATCAACGTGCAATTGATGAAGTCTTTCACAAAGTTTATCTGGCTGAAAACAATTTAAGGGCACTTATAGAAATAATGGTTTTTGATACACTTGAGACATTAGACACAAGAAACATGCTGGCAAAGTACTATCAAAAAATGATTGACGCAAAATCGACTCCAGCACGAGCCAAATATTATTACGAGATTATTACGATGTTTCATTCAGCATCAGCAATCCTACATAATGGGAAATATCATTATAATGACTTGATGGAGGGTATTGATATGCATGAAATTAAACAGTTTTTGAAAGAAAAAGCAAGAACTCTTTTAAAAGAAATACCTTCTGAGAAATCTTGGTCATGGCAAGTCAGAGAAGCAGCACTTAAAAGCCTCGACCTTGAAGATATGATTTAAAACTAAAGCTACTACTTTGAATTTGCTTTTTGTTTGCAGATATAATGAGATGCGCAGTTGTACTGCAGAAACAATCTTTGCGGCAGAAGGATACTCTGTGAAATCAGCAGGAACTTCCAAGTCTGCTACAACAACTATTTCGGATGAAATCATAAATTGGGCAGATTTGATATTTGCCATGGAAGAGAAGCATAAAGTAATTATAACCAATTACTTTCCAGACTCTTCAAATGGCAAGCGAATAATAGTCCTTAATATACCTGATAATTACTACTACATGGAAGATGAACTGGTGGAATTATTAAAGGAAAAGATTAAACCGTATCTTTCATAATTAGCACTTCTAAAGAACAGGATATGCCAAGATACTTAACGAAATCCAGATACCT
The DNA here is from genome assembly GCA_001587675.1 of Candidatus Methanofastidiosum methylothiophilum. GTDB lineage: Archaea > Methanobacteriota_B > Thermococci > Methanofastidiosales > Methanofastidiosaceae > Methanofastidiosum. Next base: position 4,253 of record LNGD01000096.1, on the reverse strand, counting down.
TCTCGGACTTAATTGTCCCACAAAACTCTACTACACCGGGAAGTCAGACTATCCTGATAAGAATGAGGATAACGACTTTCTAAAAGCATTAGCTGAAGGGGGGTATCAGGTGGGTGCACTTGCCAAATGCTATTACCCAACAGGTATTGAGATTGAAAATAGAGACTATGATAGTTCAGTTCGGGAGACATACAAGCATTTAAAACAACCCAGAGTAGTTCTTTTCGAGGCAGCTTTCATGTGGCATAACCTCTTCATAAGAGCAGATATTATAGAGAAGAAAGACAGAGTAATAAACATATTCGAAGTTAAAGCAAAATCATTTGGCGGAACTGATTCTGCTGACATGCTTACTCCTGAGGGTTACATAAACACTGCTTGGCTTGATTACCTCTATGATGTTGCTTATCAAAAATATGTCATTTCCAAAATGTATCCTGAATATCTTGTCAGAGCACATCTGATGCTTGCCAACAAGAATGCACCTGCGACCGTGGATGGATTGAACCAGAAATTCCAATTAAGAAAGATTGAGGGCGACAGGACTTATGTGGATGTAATCGGAGTGGAATCAATATCTGACCTTGGAAACGAAATCTTGATTCGAGTAAATGTTGATGACCTTGTGGAATTAATCTGGAATGGGAAGGAAACTAAGGCTGAGCAACCATTAGGCTATGAGGAAACCATAAAATTGCTTGCTGAGGCTTATGAGAATGATTCCAAAATAACAACACCCATAAACAAGAATTGTCAGGATTGTGAGTATAGGATACCTGATGAATCCATCACAGAGGGCAAGCTTTCTGGCTTCAGGGAGTGTTGGAAAACACAATTAGGATGGAGTGACAGGAACTTCAGTGCACCACTCATTTTTGAGCTATGGAACTACAGGTCAAAACAGGCATTGATTGACGATTCTATTTATTATTTGAAGGATATTTCGAAAGACCGTTTTAAAAAGGCAATACCCAAGGAAGATGGCTCACTTTCAAACGAAGAAAGGCAATGGCTGCAAATTGAAAAAGTTATAAATAGTGACCCTACTCCATACATCGATATTGAAGGCTTAAAGGGAGCTTATAACAAATTCAAGTTCCCCCTTCACTTCATTGACTTTGAAACTACCACGGTCGCTATCCCCTTTTATAAAGGCAGGAAACCTTATGAGCAGGTAGCATTTCAATTCAGTCATCATTCAGTTACAAGTGACTTAAAGATTGAGCACACTGGCGAGTATATCTGTAAGGAGAAAGGTAAGTTCCCGAACTTCGATTTCGTGCGACAGTTAAAAGACCAATTGGGCAAAGATGATGGAACAATCTTCAGATATGCTGCCCATGAGAATACAGTATTAAACCAGATACTTGCACAGCTAAATGATTCGACCAAAGAAGAAATACCAGATAAGCAAGAATTAATAGATTTCATTAAAACTATAACAAAGGGGGCAAATCATAAGGGTCGTAGAAATATGGTTGACTTAAAAGATTTGGTGCAGAAGTATTATTATCACCCCCAAACAAGAGGTTCAAATTCATTGAAAGCTGTACTTCCGGCAGTTTTATCAAGCTCCAAGTATCTTCAGGAGAAATACTCCCAGCCTATCTACGGCAAAAATTCAATGCTTAGGAGCAAGAACTATCCAGATGGATGGATTTGGATTAAAATGGAATTCCCCCTCTTTATGAAGATATTGAGGATACTCTCAAAAAGAACTTCTTGATGAAGGGAGATATCCGGGAAGGTGGTGCTGCTATGACTGCTTTCGGCTTGATGCAATTTGCCAATATTTCAGATTTTGAAAGAGAGTCAATTGCTCAGGGACTACTTAAATACTGTGAACTTGATACAATGGCAATGGTGCTGATTTGGGAATACTGGCATAATCTGATTAATGTTAATTAACCCTTGAAACAATGGATATAAAAGACTTCAAGAACGGGAACGATGAGCGTGAAAAAATGGGTATCGGATTAAGACATAGAGTTGACCAATGGCTGAAAGAGCATAGTATTGACGCTTCTTCTGTTGAATCGGAGATAGTTGGGGGTAATAAAGTTTTTTACATAGATGTAGAGGGAGATGTCTATTTGGATAAATTTGACATTAATGATGTCGAGAATATTCCGAAATACATTAAGTTCCGTAAGGTCACAGGGAAGTTCATTCTTGGTAATAATAAGTAAATGAAATTATACACTTCGCTAATTCTGTTCCAAGAAAACCAAAATGGATATTTTTACTAAAAACCTATCTCTTTTAAAGAAGCTTTTTTATGAAGAAGTTGACGAAGACAGAATTGAGTTTTTGAGAGAAGTGTTCATTAAAACAGAAGATGCATGGTATAAAAATGTAAGAAGGTTTTCAAGCAAAGTCATTCAATATTTGCTAATCTGTGAAGCTCCGCCAGACACGGGAGATTACTTTTACATCAATTTTAAGAAACCATTGTTTAATACGGTATGGAATACCTTCTTTCCAAATGAGAAAGCTCTAAACTCAGAAGATGCATATACAAAGCTTGCAGAGAAAGGTTTTCTACTTATCGATACACTCCCTTATTCAATGAACTATTCGTCAAAAAGGTCAATTAGAAAAAGTGATGAATATGGTGATTTGATTTGGGAATGTAAGGATTGGTGGTTGGAGAAGTTGAATTCGAACTTCACATTTGCCAATTCCTCAGAATTAAAAGTTGCTTTTGGCTTTAAACTTAATTCAGAGAAATTGATTATTGCGTTAAATAATAAGCTTCTTCTTAAATCGGTTCATAATTCAAAATTAGGTTACGAGGAATATCGAGTATATGACTCTAACTTAGTTGCAGACAAAAAGACTAAATGGCAACCATCACTATCTGAACTAAAAAGGGTATTTGATATAAATGAAGAAAAAGGGAAGATTGGTTAAAGCCATCGGTAATATTCCTAATGAATCAGGTTTCATAAAGAAGTTCCGACTTCACCAAGGTTGGTGGAGAACATTCGTCCTGAATGAACCTGAAGGTGTTTATACGGATTCCAAAGGTAATTGTGCCAGTGTCTGCATATCGTATAAATAACGGCAAGCAATCACAGAAGACCTTTCGATAAGTACCTTTTTCATCAAAATTCGATGTATTTCGGAGTTATGCCGTCCTAAGAAAGTGGCATTTTATGCCATTTTTTGAAAACCTTCGTCAACGATTTTCGTACGTTCGTCAATATTCACAAATTTTCAGTGTTCTTCGTAAAGTCATCAAAAAAGATGTAAGTCGCTGATTTACTGCGCTGAACTTTTTTAATTAAAATTCCTGTAACAATTTAAAATAAAACTCTCACTTTTCGTCAAACCTGCTCTAAAGCCTTGTAACATTGCCTGTTAAGTTATCGTATATGTATTAGAAAATCGCTCGAATACAAGCGTAACAAACATGAAATTATTAAATCCAAATAATGAATAAAAAAAATGACAAGGTTGATGACCGTTCAAGGAACGGGAGCAACGCAGGAAATCCCTCTGACGGGGAAAATGTAACCTTAATTAAGGCTGTTGAAAAAACGGCTGGCAAACGTAACCATGACAATGGTTATTCGCTGGATGTACTTGCGAATGCATTTAAGAAGCACCATGAGCTTTCCGAGTGTGTTAAGTGTTCAGATGAAATAGAACAGCATCAGGTAGATGAACTCTTTGCAAGAGTTGCTGATTGTCTTGATTTCAATGTGTACCTACACAGAAATGTAACAACACGCCTTAAAGGTGTTTTTACTTCTGACCAATTAGCTTGTATTTTCCAAGCCTATAATGGAATATTAATAAAGTATACAGGTATGTCAGATGTTCATGCAAAGCAAGAACTGTATGATTATGTCGACTTCGAAGGAAAACTTTTGTACGATTTGGGCAATGTCGATGAATTCAAATCCAAAATCGAATCCATGAATCCAATCGAGTATGATGTTTTTGTAAATCTTATCATTGATTTCTGGGGTATGGATGGCGACATGCTTGCATTGTTACACCACTTTCTTAAAAGAAAAGATTTGAGTTCCGATATCACTTTAAATTAATAACACTCATAATCATGAAGACTATAAACATATCCCCTGAATGGGTACTGGAAAAATTACCACACACCCACTCTGCTGATGGTTACGGCAATGTCAGCGTTTACACTGGTGATGCTACGGATGCCAATTTCATAGAATTGGCTTTAAACTCTCTTCAAGTTTCATTTGAAGCATACGATTACCTTGATGAAAACAAAA
>LNGD01000095.1 GCA_001587675.1 Candidatus Methanofastidiosum methylothiophilum | reverse complement strand
TTTGAAATCCAAGTGCTCCTTGAAGGTCAACGGATAAACCGTTAATGAAAGGTACCTTCCGGAGAGACGTGTGATAGTCGTCTTTTTAAGCAGGGATGATGTGGACCCTGTCAAAATGAATTTCAGACGCTTGTCAGTATCGTACAATGTTTTCAGTGTCTGAGTCCAGTACTTGAAGTTCTGGACCTCATCAAGGAAAATATAGTATCTCTCTTTTTTTGTTGCAGCTATATGATCTTCAATGATACTCGAAAGGAGATTTACACTCTCTGTCTGGCTCTGGAAGACAGGCTCATCAAGGTTCATGTACAGTACAGATTCTTCTTCATCTTCAGGCAGTTCAAGACTGTTAATGAGCTGGTATAGGAGAGTTGATTTTCCAGTCCTTCTGGCACCAAGTATCAGTAATATTTCTTCTGTTTCCAGATATTTGGATAAGCGTGGATAGTACCGAAGGCGGGATATTCCTGTACTGTAACTTTTTCCGAACCACCAGGGATTCTGCTTTTCCAGCACATCTTTTATCAGTTGTTCCATAACAACTAGTTGATTTCTATATTAGTTAAAAGTATCGATTATAATCTACGATTTAATGAGATTTTGCTTATTATAATCTATGATTTTGATTGTTATTGCCGGGTATCTTCGTCAATTTGGACGCTATGCTCTTTAGCATGATGAAAGTAGCTTCTGAGAAGTCTTCGGGATACTTTTTTCGAAAAGATTTGGTTGACGTATCCTTTTCTATTATGTCTAATATACGATATTGTGGTAATTAAAAATAGCTATATTTATTTTTAAATGTTGTTAGAAAAATAATATCAATTATTAACATTTTCATCAGAACTCTCTTTGAGTAAGCTGGAATATATTAGAATAATAATTATTTATCTCAATCTTGCCAGGAAGTTCCTCAATATGCGGTTGTAACCTTCAATAGTATATGTTCCAGTTTTTGATTACGAATGAGTGGTCCCAAGACGAAACTTTGCATATGCTCTCCAGTGATCTGTCATCACTTTTTCAATCTCATTTCCATTTAAGTGTTCCAGAGTTGTTGTCTGGTTTCCGTTCCTCGGCTACCAAAAGAGCAGTCGATGAACTTTTTCCCAACTCTATCAATAGCAATCCAGATCCAGCAATATTTTTTTTGTTCCCAATGCAAGTGTACATTTCATCTAATTCAACGATAGTTATCTCATTTTCGCTCTTCAAATCCTCTAGATCTTGACCAAATTTCTTAATCCAATTTTGAACAGAAACATGGCTCACCCCTAATAAACGTCCTATAGAACGAAATCCTAATCCTTCCAGATAGAGCTGTAAAGCCTGTCGTTTAACAGAAGTAGAACTGGCAGTTGATTTAAGCTCTACTGAATAGTTATATCCACAATCAGAGCATTGATATCGTTGCCTTCCACTTATTTTTCCGTTCTTTTTATGATTAGGATTTTTACATCTGGGGCAGTTCATACAGAGATATAAGTTCTCATAAGATATATCTATTTTTAATTACCACTTTTGAATAAGTTAGTATCATAACATTTCGGGCATTGTTTTGTGCAATGAGCAATCAATCAAGCCCAATGTGATTAATTCTTTTTCAATTGATGTTTGGTTTTTCCGAAGAATATTGGCCAATTCTATAGTATCTATCCCTTCTGAAAATTTATTTCTCATCAAGGTTACTTCTTCTTCATTCCATAAGCTTGCATCATTTTGCTTATCAATTGAAATCCCATCCTCAGAACTAGAATAAATTCTTTTATTTAAGTTCAATGCGCAATTATCCCTAGAATTACAAGCATCGCACATTTTAACACTGGCAGCACTTGTTTTTATAAGTCCCAATCTCTCCAGTTTAGCTATTATACCATATTTGGTTCTTTCGAGGATATGAGAAATCTCATCAATACTTTTCTTTTCATGGAACATTTCTACTAATTTTACTATATCCCCTTCATCCCATGGTGTAAGATATTTTGGAAATTCCTTTCTCACTTCTTCAACTGCTGGAGAATAATTATTTGTTTTTTCAATAAGACTTAAGTCCATTAGCTTATTTTCAATAGCTGTAGGTTTCCGTCCCAGAACATCTGCTATATAAGACATTTCTTTATTTTGTGAAAATAACTTTGTCAACCGGTTTATGTCTCTTTCAGACCAAATCTGCCCATGTTTTGGATATTTTTGACGTATCAATTGTCTATTTATAGATGCAGTTGTCTTTCCAAGTATTTTTGCTATTTCTTCGATTGATGTTCCCTTGGAATGCTCTTCATCCAGCTTTTTGTTTTCTTCAACTGACCATTTTTTATCATAGCGTGGGCATTCTTCAGAATAAGTACATTGATTACATTTATATGGAGATCCCATTTTTTTGGCGCTTCTTTCCATTTTCCAATACATGCTTGAATCTGTAATATCTTTGAGAAAACGGGAGCGATCTAATTCTATCCTATGAATGACTGCTTCGTATGGGAGATATTCTTGTATTATTTTAAGAGAATCTTCATTTAATGCATGGTTATTTGTGATAAGTTGCTCAATCCCATTGGTTACAATATTTATGCATTCTTTTCCATATAGCATGGATGTTAGTTTATTAATTGAAATTATGACAATGCATAAGTTGTTGCAGTCAAACCTCATATTTTCAAGAGCAAAAGCATATGCTTCTGCTTGTATTGTTTGATTTTTGTAAAGACTATAGGGATTGCTAGATGTTGTTTTTAATTCAATCAGGAAAATAGGTTTTCCGTGTGAAAAAATTATTCCATCTGGAGTACCGCAGAAAAGAATTTCGTTAATCTCAAAGTGCAAAGGTAAAGTACATGCATAAAAACTACTGTCAGTAATAGAATCAATAATTTGTTCTAAATCTACTTCTTCAGCAGCAAATACCTCTTCATGGATAAACGTTCCTTCAATCTCTTTTTCTGAAATTTCTTTTCCAACACTATATTCGTAATCTAGTTGTTGTTCGCAGAAATACTGTTTAGCAAAGTGAGATATTGGTACATAAGACAAGTCGAATCTTATTTTAGATTTACAAGGCTGCGCTCCTTTTCTTAAAGAATCTTCCCAATTGATAATATTCATGCTATCAACTACAAATTAATTGAGTGTAGAAAATTCAAAAAATTTAAATATCGGGATTTCTCCAAATTAATGTTTCTTTGAGCTTACTTTGGAATAATTGAGGATAAGCACCAAAGACAGGAATTAGATGGACAGTTTCAGGATATCTGGGATCCTCGCCAAGACCCAGGCAAATGTAGACTTTTTTTCCGCTGATTTTCTCGACGTCTCTGTATCTGTCCAGTTGCCAGGATTTGCAGATCTCGCAGACAAATTGTCCTTTATCGTTTCTGAAAAGCCCTGTTCGATATTTGGCTTCGATCCAGAACTCTTCGTGGGTTCTTTTATCCCTGAAGAGAAAATCAGGGTTCATACTTCGTTCTTCAAATCTCTCACTATTTGAATTAAAGTCTCTTGTCATTTCCACAAGGTCAAATAATTTATCAGTGAATATCTCGTCAGAAACGAAATTTTCGAATCTGCCGCCTTTAATTTCAGGTCTTTTACTTTTGCCTGTTACGTCTTGAAGTAATTCTCCAAAGAAACCCATTTTTGATACCTTCGTTTTTAGGATTAAATACATTCACAAGGAGTTTAAATTGAATCTCATTCTATTTATATTATTCAGTTGGTTTCGTTTTTCCTTTTCATACATGAGGATATATTTCTATGATAAAAGGGTAGATCTCTAGTGGAGTTTCTGGGCTTGAATAATCCAAATAAAAATTGATCAAAAAATAGATTCATGTAACTAAAGCAGGGAACTACGAAGTCTTTAGTTTCCTGGACGAAATAGGCTCATAGAAAAAGTATCTAAACTGCCCTATCATGTAAACAGTAAATGTGTGAAAAAGCCCATTTGCAACATAGCTATAGCTTAAAGAAGGGACATTTTCATTTAATCCAATTTATTTATATTCTGCACTGAGTTTTTAAGTTTGTAAATTTACAAATTTTGAAACAACGATTATTCTAATTGAACTGCCTTATAAGCTCTGTCTTTCCCACTCTTCTCTTTCCTGTTATCAATAAAAAATAGGAACTGTTCTTATTAAGCAGTCGCGTGAGTGCCAGTTCTTTTTCTCTGTTGTAGAATTGCATAATCATTACTTTTGTAATCATTTGTTAGATCTAGGTGATCTCTGAGAAAGCTAGGTATGTAATTGAATCGGTTCTGCATGAATTCCAGCAAAGACAAGTGGTTAATTTCTTATGAATTTCATTATGGATCAAGGGACCTCTGAATAATACGAATCCAGATCATACTGATCATGTTCTGTAATTTCATTAATCAAACTCAAGAGACCAGTATCAGAAAGTATAATTTGCTCATATATCATTCAGACAGATAGCAAAACTAGTCTCATAAAGATTAAACGGTCGATTAAAAGTTTACTTCTTCATAGGTACGTTTTCTGAATAGAAGCGCAATAGCAATCACTATTATTCGAGCATTGCATGATCTTTTTATTTCGACCAGTGCCTGCTATCTCCGGAAAAGACCGCAGACATAATCGAAAAGATTAATGCTAGGTTATCTATCCCAGCCACGGGATAAGTCCCGGCGTGAGAGAATGCTTCCCTGTGAGACATGTGCACACGGAAGAAATATCACTGAAGGGCACATCCGTGTAAATGTAAAGACCTCGGCTAAAGATGAGGTATGGACAAGATCGAACAGCAGAAAAGGTGTGGGCAGCTAGTGTTCGGGGATTATGTGCAATGTAAAAATGTGAGTGCTACAAAATATAAAGGTAGTTAGTAAAAATATGACTCCTTTACATCAAATTGTTTTGAACTGTAATTTTGAATAATAAGAAGAACTGACTATAATAGATAGATTGTGCCCTTTCAAAAGTACACTTTTAAAAGCATGTACTATAAATCAAAAGAGTGACTTAATTTTATAATAATAATGCATTGCCATACTTCTCCATTAATTTGAAGGGTAAATCTACTTTTAACTATTTATAGATAGCAAATTTATATATAATAAAAGCAATAGTGTTTTAAACGATAGTACTTCTAAACTAAATTCTCATTAACATTATTGGATACTACTTAGAACTGCAAAGGAAACATAAATCATGTTATTAGATAACAGGACAAACGGGAAAGTTGGTGAAGAACTTCGAAAACACATTGAAAAAGGCTCCCATTTGTCAGTAGTATCAGGGCTTTTCTCTATATTTGGTTATTCTGAGCTTAAAAAAGAACTAGAAAAAATCGACCATTTTCGTTTTCTTCTTCCACAAAATTCAGTTGAACTTAAAAATCAAAAAGTGAATGATTTTTTTATAAAAGGACTTACTGGCTCAGAAATGGAAAGAAAATTTCGTAATAATCTGAATATTTCACAGATTGCACATGAGTGTGCCATATGGTTAACTAAAAAAGCAGAGATCAGGACATCAGCTACTCTGATTCCGCAAAGCCTTTATCATATTACGAAACCCAATGGAGAGGAAATAGCCATACATGGTAGTTCTCCTTTTTCAGCGGAAGGCTTTGGATTCACTCCTTCTGATTCTTTTGATATCACCTTCTGTTTTACTACAGGAGAAGAAACCAAGAATCTTCTAAAGTGGTTTGATTCAATTTGGAACAATCAACAGAATACTAATGATATAAAGAGTATTCTTATTACACAACTTGAAAAAATATATTCTGATAAATCACCATCGTTCATTTATTTTATTGTTCTTTTCAATGTGTTCAAAGAATATCTTGGAGAAATTAAGGAAGAAAATATAATAAAAACAAAAACCGGAATAAAGGATACACTGATATGGAACAAACTTTATAGATTTCAACGTGATGGTGTTCTTGGAGCAATCGATAAAATTGAAAGATATAACGGTTGCATAATTGCAGATAGTGTTGGACTTGGAAAAACATTTGAAGCTCTTGCTATCATAAAATATTATGAATTG
>LNGD01000094.1 GCA_001587675.1 Candidatus Methanofastidiosum methylothiophilum | reverse complement strand
AGGGCCCGTCTCTGAAGCACCCTAAATATTATTTTTATTTTCTTAATAAGTCTACAATTATGAAAAAAATTAAAACTATACTCATTGTCAATATACTTTCTTTAGTAATATTTTTCTTAACATTGGCCGATATATTAAATGAGGGCAAATTATATAAAATTGATCTATTTGTCAATATAGTTATCCCTCAAATCAGAAATTCTTTCGTAACAACGCTATCAATTCTTATTGAGATTGTTTTTGATCTTATATCTATGATCGTAATATCCATACTATTATCCTTATTTCTCCTGAGAAGATACTGTATCAAATTTGCCTTGTTCTTTTCAATGACTATACTGGCAGATGCCCTAATGATAGTTATACTAAAAGATGTAATCAGTAGAGCAAGACCTGTAAATGGGATTATATCTAAAACAGACTTTGCGTTTCCAAGTGGCCACACAGCCGATGCAGTGGTGTTTTTTGGATTTTTGACATATCTCATTCTGAATAAGAGCGAGTCTCGTACTATAAAAGTAATCGCTATGAGTATTTCATCTTTTATGGTCATATTAATAGGATTTTCAAGGATATATCTGAATGTTCACTGGTTAACAGACGTTATAGGCGGATTAGGATTAGGTATGTACATTTTGACATTGAGCATCTTATTAAAAGAAAATACTGGAAAGCTAAAATGTGCTTCTAAGAACAAAGGAAATTTCATTTAATTGAAATTTAGATTTTCTATAATTTTTTAATTTTAATAATAAATGTGGAGCCACTAGGTGTATTATCTTCAACTTCGATTGTTCCGCCGTATCTTTCGATGACTTTTTTCACGATATATAATCCAAGACCGCTCCCTTTGTTATCACCAAAACTTGCCCCTTCTTCAAAAATATTATCTTTCATATCGTTAGGTATGCCTTTTCCGTAGTCAGAAATTATGGTCTCGCATAAGTTTTTCTTATCCTTAATTGTGACATCAATTCGATCTGTCTTTCCGTGTATTACCGCATTTCGTATTATGTTGTCAAAAACAGAAAATATAGCATTGTCTGTGCCGATCTCACATTTTCCACTTACATTAAATTCGATATCTTTATACTCCTTTTTAACTTCCTGAATGACTTCATTGAGCTCATATTTTTCTACATGAGATCCGGAGATAAGAGTTTGTTCAAGTTCTCTCATCCGCTCAATAAGATTTACACTCTTGTTGATGGCTTTTAATGCCTTTTGTTTTAATTTTTCATCGGCCTCTTGCATCAAGTCAATTGAAGTAAGAACTATAGTGAGGTCATTTAGTATATCGTGCCTTAGTATTTTGTTTATTATCCTAAGCGTTTCGTTTAATTCTATTAATTGTTTCTCATATAATTTTCTAGTTGTTATGTTATGAACTATTCCACGGTATCCTATAATATCTCCATTACTGCCCCGCCAAGCTGAAAAAGAAATAACGCAATTAATTCTCTGTCCTTTTTTAGTAATTAAATTTAAGGGGTACTCTTTAACTGAACCAAATTCGGCGACTTTCTTTTGGAATTCAATTCTATCTTCAGGAAATTCATAGAAATCCCTTATATTTAATCCTATCAGTTGATTTAATGGAATATCGAGTAATTTTGCCGATGCTTCGTTTGCATCTATTATTCTTCCATCTAACTCTGTAGCCCAAATTGAATCCATTGATTCTTCAAACAGGGTTCGATACCTTTCTTCGCTATCTTTTAATACAATAGATGATTTTTGTATATTTTCAATCATTTCATTTATATTATAAGCAAGTGAATCAATCTCGTCGTCTCCATAAATTTTTAATCTAGAAGAATAATCCTTTTTAGTTGATATCTCCTTTACTTCTTTTTCGAGATAAAAAATTTTTGAAAGAATTCCCTTTTCTAGTACTAGGATGAATGCTAATCCAAAAAGAATTCCAGATGATAGGGTTATTGCTAACAAGTAGAAACTTGCTTTCTTTGATGCTAAGAATATATCTCTTGAAAATTTGATTTCGAGTAGGAGACCTGGATTCCCATATATATCTTTCAAAATATAATAACCATTAATCTTTGAATCATTTACGGCCATTGAATACACTTTTTTACCATCTAAGAAATCACTAGGGGAATTTTTTATTATCTGATCTGCCTCGGTAGAATCTAGTTTATATAATTTAATAGGACTGGGGGATATATCAGATAACTCAGTAACTTTCCTGGAATCTACAAACTGGCCAATTATTAGCGTTCCAACTATGGGGCCAGTTGAATCATTTTTTAAAATAGGGCGAGATACTAAAATAACAGAATTTTCTTGGGTGTTTAGAATTCCTCTCACAAATCCATCAGTTTTGGTAGTTAAAAATGTTTCATTATCCGATATTGAATTTTCTAAATCTTTTGGAAAGTCTATTTCTTTTCCTTCGATTAAATCATATGCCTTTTTGAATATTATATTTCCATCAGTGTCCAAGATAACAAAAAAATTAATTTCTAGGTAAGAAAAAGTATTATCCATAAGATTGTTAGTTACATAATCATTGTTTTTATCTATCACATAATAATAAGTATCATCCCAGAATGCCCAGTCAATTGCAGTTGAGTCTAGATTTGAGATCTCATAATTAATTATTTTGATTGTTTTCTGAATTTCCTTTGTAATAGAGTTATTTTCAATCTCATAAGTTTTTTCCATCATTAATAGTCCAGAAAATATGGAAATTAGAATAGTTGAAAATATAATCATCAAAGATATAATTAATCTGCTTTTTCTACGAAGGTTCAATTTAAATCCTCTATTTTTTGGCTTTATTCGATAAATCAAAGGATTATTTTATAAAAGTTTTTATCTTTTTGTGTGTTTTCTCTAAATCTCCCTAATTAAAACTCTTTTTTCAAATCATAACTCAGAAAATATATGAAGCCGTTGGGGGGATTCGAACCCCCGTCGAACTAGATTACGAGTCTAGCGCATGGCCGAGCTTTGCTACAACGGCATGATTAATAGTATAAAATTGGGTCTTTTTAAAACATTTACTCTATAATTTTATAGTAAGGAAGGATAGAAATACCTCTTGTTCTTATTTTTTTTAAGAGTATCCCACTCTGACAATATTTTTATAGCTTCAAGTGTGGCCATTGAAGCCTCTTTTTCTCCTTTGACTTCAAACTCCTGAGTTTTTCTATTGCCAAATACAGCAAGTATTGCACCTGCTCTAAGTCCAAATAAACTTGAAAGAGTAAAGACTGTTGATGCCTCCATTTCTAAGTTTAACACGTTGGCTCTTTCTAAGTCATCTATCAAATTGTCCATAAAAGACTGATGATAATCCCCAAACGAATGTCTTTCCTGACCTCCATAAAATGTATCCCTGCTAGCACCTATACCTATGTGGTATTTGTACTGAAGTTTTTCACATGCCTCAATTAAAGCTAATGTAACTTCGTAGCTTGCAACAGCGGGATAAAATGGATTGACATAATCTTTAGTGGCACCATCATATCTCACAGATGCGGTATTTATTATCATGTCGCCACATTTAATTTTCTCGTCCAAGGCACCAGTGCTCCCCACTCTAATCAAAGTCTTAGCACCTATTCTTGAAAGCTCTTCGATTGCTATCGAAGTTGAAGGTGCGCCAATGCCTGTAGATGTAACACTTACTCCTACTCCTTTGTAAAATCCAGAAATAGTTGTATACTCTCTATTAGAAGCAACTTGCTTGACATCTTCCATAAAACTTCCAATCAAATGAACTCTATTAGGGTCACCCGGCATAATCACGTATGGGAATATATCCCCTTCTTTACATTTAATATGATATTGATTTTCCATAATCTAAAAATAATTCATAAAACATTTAAATATTGCCGCCTTCGAAAGCTTATGAAAGTGAGATGGCTTGGATCCGCAGGTGAGGTCGGAAGATCTTGCGTTGAAATTAATATTGATGGAAGACTATTTATCTTGGATTGTGGGATAAAACTATCGGGTGAGGGTACATATCCTGATTTTTCAGATGTGGACATCTCGGCGATTGAAGCTGTGATAATTTCTCATGCACACTTAGATCACTCTGGTTACGCACCCTACCTCTACCACATTGGCTATAACGGTCCAATATATTTCACAAAACCTACATTTGAACTTGCACTACTGCTCCAGAAGGACTATATCAAGGTCCAAGGACTCGAAGGGGAGACGCCGCCATTTTTTCAAGAGGATATAAGGAAGGAGATCAACAGGGCTACAACCTTGAACTATGAAGAAAAAGTATACATAAACGATGACGTTGCGCTGACATTTTATAATGCCGGACACATCCTTGGTTCCGCTCAGATCTGCCTTGACACCCCGTATGGAAGGCTATTATACACCGGAGATATAGGTTCAGACGTTAAGACACTTGATCCGATAAAGAAGAATATACCTGGGGTAGACTACCTAATCATCGAATCAACATACGGTATGAAGAAGGATGTTCACAGGCCAATGGAGGAGCGAGAAAGAGAGCTAATCAAAGTAATCCAAGAAACTAAAAAGAAGAATGGTAATGTCTTAATCCCAGTGTTTGCTATAGACAGAGCACAAAATATAATGATTCTCTTAAAAGAGGCAAGAGACCGTGGAGAGATAACGCAACCCATATTCATAGAGGGGATGCTAATAAAGGCAAACGACATCTACGACAACTACCCAGACTGGATGAACAAGAAAATGTTCAATATGTTCAAGAAGGATAATCCCCTCGCAAGTCCTATCTTTAGAGAGGTCTGGAACAGGAAAAAGATAATCCAGATGAATGAACCTATAATAGTCGTCACAACTTCTGGTATGATGTCCGGAGGGCCTGTGATGGACTACTTCAAGTCATGGGCAAGTGATGAGAGGAACTCGCTTGTTCTTGTAGGATACCAAGTGGAAGACACATTCGGTAGGCAGATACTTGACGGGCTCAGAGAGTTTAAAGATGAAGATGGGAATCTTAAAAAGATAAAGGCAAGAGTTGAGTGGATTGAGTTCTCTGCACATGCAGACCACCCTTCAATAGTCGAGTATGTTTCAGCATTTAGTGTACCGCCGAAAAAAGTTTTTCTAGACCATGGGGAAGGAGAGAAGCTTACAGAGCTTTGCGAGGAGATTTCAAAGATAACTGAGTGTATAATAGCAGAACCAAAGGTATCATACCAGCTTGGAGAGGAAGAAGTTGCAAAGGAGTCAAAGCCTGCACAAAAATTATTATACGAGGAGAGAGTTCCGCCAATTCAATGCCCTTTTGAGTTCATTGTAACTACACCGCAGGACAAGCTCTTTAAGAATAGGGCTATATCACTCATTGAAAATAGTAAAGAAATATTGCTAATCTCAGGCTATCTCGACGATTCAATTGTGTCATTCATCATTGACAGTGTGAAGAAAGGGGTCAAAGTGAAGGCTATATTTAGACACATAACAAGGCCTGGAAACAAGAAAGCCTTCAAGATTCTAAGGAACAACGGTGCAGAGGTAAGGGTAAACAGAGAGTGCCACGCAAGATTCATTATATCTGACGAGCGTGAGGCTATAATCTCATCAGGTGACTTAACAAGGGACAGCTTCTACGATCACTTCGAGGCAGGTATATTTACTACAGACAAAGAGACCATAAAGAAAGCGACCGCATTCTTCTACCAGATGTGGGACCAGAGCATCGAGGGATTCATAAAAGAATGACCATAGAAAATAATCTATATTTTATATATTTCCTATTCTAATTTCAAATAATTTCAAGTATTTATCCTTTAGCAACTCCGATTGGTTTAAGTTTTGCGACTTTACCTACAAGACCAGCTTTCGCACAGACATCAACAACATTGTGGATATCCTTGTAAACTTCAGGTGCCTCTTCAGCTACTACCTTTGGTGATGCAGCCTTCACGTATATCCTCTCCTTCTCAAGCCTCTTTATTATATCCTCGCCTCTAAATTTTTTGATTGCTGCACTTCTTGATAAAACCCTACCGGCGCCGTGGCAAGTTGAGCCAAATGTTTCTTTAGAAGTTTTAATTCCAACCATTATATATGAAGCAGTCCCCATATCCCCAGGAATGATTACAGGTTGCCCTATATCTTCATATTCTTTTGGAAGTTCATCTCTTCCTTTCCA
>LNGD01000093.1 GCA_001587675.1 Candidatus Methanofastidiosum methylothiophilum | reverse complement strand
CCGGAGAGGGGGACAAGCCCCTCTCCTTAAGAAAGTCGGTTTTTACGATAATACTCAATGAGGCATGAGTAAGAGGAAAGGGGGGGACAAGCCCCCCTTTAATAGGTCAATAGGTGATCGTAGGTACACCCGAAAAATTATCGCAATTACGGAAAGTATAGGCCTAACGGCCGTTTTTTTATTGCAATAATTTTTCTTTCGGATTAGGCATAAAATAGATCGTAAGAAGAAAGGTAAAAGGCAGAGATAATCTCAAGAGGTTTGGCCTAAAGGCTCAAACCTCTTTTTAAGGAAAGGTATAATAAAAACAGGGACCCCCTATATTAATTATAAAAGATAAATAAACAGAAATATAGTTTAATTATAATATAACAAAAAATTAAAAGAAATTATTTGAATTCTTGGGAGTGCCTTTTTTCTATCGTTTCCGGGGTCATCTGGGGGGTCTATGTTAAATTCTGCTTTGAACTCTTCTGTTAGAAATGCCTTTGCTTCGTTCAATACTTCTTTTTCATTGAATCTTTCTGGGAAGTATCTGTTCTTAAAGCACCTTTGAATTATGAGATTTACATCCTTCCCATTTTTCCTGAACTCCTCATTTAACATTGCAGTCTTAATAGCTTCGCCCATATTTTCTTTATTCTTTATGAGCTCGATAAGATCCCACTTCCAGTTTTCTGCAGTAAATATATCAATTCTTTCTAAGGTTTTCTGCTCCCCTCTAGATAGAACATTTGTTATCTCTCTTATATCGTTTACAACTTCTTCAACGTAGTACTCGCTCTCTTCTGAAATTTTATCGATCATTTCTTCCTTGTATTCGGGCCAAGGGTAATTCGAGATAAATGGATCAAATCCTAGATTTTCCCAAATCTCTTCGCATATATGTGGTGTAAAAGGTGCTAATATAAGTGTTTGAGTCTTTATGACTTCGGAAATGACTTCTTTGTTCGGAGAGTTAAGGCATCTCTTTAGATACCACTTAAGGTCCCTTTGGAGATCAAAGAATCCTTTTGAGAGGGCTGTTCTGAAGTTGGTATCGTTCATAGCTTCAGTTGTTTCTTTTATTGTTTTATCTAACACAGATAAAAACCACTTGTCTATGTATAACTTTTCAGTTCTTCCTTTTCCGTAATTTTCAATGCAAAACTCCTGCCAATTCTTCAATTTGTCTGTAATAGTTCTTGCAAATTCGCTGTCCCAGTTGGGGTCATCGAGACCTTCTCCTCCATTCATCAAAGTTATTCTTGCTGCATCAGCGCCATAGATTTTGACAATCTGTTTTATTGTATAGAAGTTGCCTTTTGATTTACTCATCTTTTCCCCATCTACAAGTACCCAGCCGTTCACCCCAAATCCTCTGGGCCATAACTCTTCTGGGAATATAGCGGCATGATTAAATATACAAAATGAAAGGTGATTTTGAATTAAATCCTTTCCACTATTCCTGAATTCAAAAGGATACCAGTATTCAAACTCTTTTTTCATATCTGAAACTATTTCTTTTGACAGTCCACTTTTAGTCGATACCTCCTCTATATTGCCACGTTTCAAGTAAATATAATCAAAGAAATAGTCATCAAGTTTTTGCGGGTCGATCTTGTAAGATGGGTCTTCAAAGTATTTTGCTAAAACATAGTAAGCCATATAGATGGTGGAATCAGAAAGTGACTCGATTACCCATTTTTCATCCCACGGAAGTTTTGTTCCAAGTCCAAACTCTCTTGTACATGCCCAATCCTTTAACCAGTCAAGAACATACTCAAACTGTTTTCTAGCCTTTTCAGGATAAATATTCATTTGGGCCAGGCATTTCTTTGCTAGATCTTTCCACTCTGGATTTCCATATGCTAAAAACCACTGGTCAGATACAATCTTGACAACACCTTGCGTAAGACATCTACAAACTACCTTCCCAGGAAGTTCATAGAATAATGTTGCAACTCCATCATTAATAAAATCAGTAACAATTACTTTTTTGACAGAGTTTACATCTAATACGGCAATAGCAAACACAATGTTACCAATAATCGCAAGTATGGCAATAGCCACACACACTAATCCTCTTTATTTGATGATTCCGGCTGCAATAGCCTCATCTTTTGCGTTTATGATGCCAGTTGCAACTCCTCCGAATGCGATTGTGTTCGGGTCTGGGAGGATTAAAATAATGGATATGGTTAAAGTTGGGTTCTTGATGAATATCATATCCATTATAGTTTTGAGTTTGATGTTTAAGTTTTTTGGTTCGATTGTTTTTGGTAATTAGTTTTTGTAAAAATTTTATTTATTTTAAAAAAGAAAATATCAATTATTTTAAATATTTTAAAACTTAAAGTAAATAATATGCAATAATCATTCAATGACTAATTTATTTCTTAATTCATACTATTTTCATCAAAAAACAAGAAGAGAATTTTATGAAATGAAAAAAAAACAAAATCTAAAAGCTGTAACAAAAATAATAATCGAATGTTTTATAATAAGTTTATTATGGTTTTTTATTATATTTGTTAAATTTATTTACTTATATCAATTGAAATTGAGGTTTATATGAAAAAGTTGATTCTTCTACTTGCTATTTTATGCCTAACGTCAATTATAAATCCAATAGCATCATTTTCCCAGAAAATGAATGAAGAGGATGTAAAGAAGAATTTGCCTCATATGCTCGGGGCAAATAATGTAGGCAAGGAGTTCTGGTTTTCGATACCTCCTTGTGCTTTGGACTGGAGTGGAGGTTTTCCCAACTTTATAAAACTATATATAACAGCTGCTACAAAAACACTTGTTACAATAGAAGTACCCGGTAAAGGATACAAGACATTAAAAATGACAATACCTAATGATGTTATTGAAGTCAATATTGAGCCAACAGTTGGGCAAGCATATAATCACGACCCATATAAACTTGCACCACCAGAGACAGTCTATCCGGGAGCAGGCATTCACATTTATGCTGATGACCCATTAGTAGTATATTGTATTGTTCGGTACCAAGCAACAAGCGATGGATTTTTGGCATTGCCTGTTTCCAGTTTAGGCAGGGAGTACATAGTAGCAACATATCCGGATATGTTGCTACTATGTACTCCCTGCCTAAACTGGAAACAGGCAATGCCAAAAATCCATCGCTTGTTGCTTGGTACCGAACAATACAATATACTACTAATGGGTCATCAGCATAAATGTGAATGCCTGCTCCCGGATAGACTGTCTCTGGTGGTGCAAGTTTATATGGGTCGTGATTATATGCTTGCCCAACTGTTGGCTCAATATTGACTTCAATAACATCATTAGGTATTGTCATTTTTAATGTCTTGTATCCTTTACCGGGTACTTCTATTGTAACAAGTGTTTTTGTAGCAGCTGTTATATATAGTTTTATAAAGTTGGGAAAACCTCCACTCCAGTCCAAAGCACAAGGAGGTATCGAAAACCAGAACTCCTTGCCTACATTATTTGCCCCGAGCATATGAGGCAAATTCTTCTTTACATCCTCTTCATTCATTTTCTGGGAAAATGATGCTATTGGATTTATAATTGACGTTAGGCATAAAATAGCAAGTAGAAGAATCAACTTTTTCATATAAACCTCAATTTCAATTGATATAAGTAAATAAATTTAACAAATATAATAAAAAACCATAATAAACTTATTATAAAACATTCGATTATTATTTTTGTTACAGCTTTTAGATTTTGTTTTTTTTTCATTTCATAAAATTCTCTTCTTGTTTTTTGATGAAAATAGTATGAATTAAGAAATAAATTAGTCATTGAATGATTATTGCATATTATTTACTTTAAGTTTTAAAATATTTAAAATAATTGATATTTTCTTTTTTAAAATAAATAAAATTTTTACAAAAACTAATTACCAAAAACAATCGAACCAAAAAACTTAAACATCAAACTCAAAACTATAATGGATATGATATTCATCAAGAACCCAACTTTAACCATATCCATTATTTTAATCCTCCCAGACCCGAACACAATCGCATTCGGAGGAGTTGCAACTGGCATCATAAACGCAAAAGATGAGGCTATTGCAGCCGGAATCATCAAATAAAGAGGATTAGTGTGTGTGGCTATTGCCATACTTGCGATTATTGGTAACATTGTGTTTGCTATTGCCGTATTAGATGTAAACTCTGTCAAAAAAGTAATTGTTACTGATTTTATTAATGATGGAGTTGCAACATTATTCTATGAACTTCCTGGGAAGGTAGTTTGTAGATGTCTTACGCAAGGTGTTGTCAAGATTGTATCTGACCAGTGGTTTTTAGCATATGGAAATCCAGAGTGGAAAGATCTAGCAAAGAAATGCCTGGCCCAAATGAATATTTATCCTGAAAAAGCTAGAAAACAGTTCGAGTATGTTCTTGACTGGTTAAAGGATTGGGCATGTACAAGAGAGTTTGGACTTGGAACAAAACTTCCGTGGGATGAAAAATGGGTAATCGAGTCACTTTCTGATTCTACCATCTATATGGCTTACTATGTTTTAGCAAAATACTTTGAAGACCCATCCTACAAGATCGACCCGCAAAAACTTGATGACTATTTCTTTGATTATATTTACTTGAAACGTGGCAATATAGAGGAGGTATCGACTAAAAGTGGACTGTCAAAAGAAATAGTTTCAGATATGAAAAAAGAGTTTGAATACTGGTATCCTTTTGAATTCAGGAATAGTGGAAAGGATTTAATTCAAAATCACCTTTCATTTTGTATATTTAATCATGCCGCTATATTCCCAGAAGAGTTATGGCCTAGAGGATTTGGGGTGAACGGCTGGGTACTTGTAGATGGGGAAAAGATGAGTAAATCAAAAGGCAACTTCTATACAATCAAACAGATTGTCAAAATCTATGGCGCTGATGCAGCAAGAATAACTTTGATGAATGGAGGAGAAGGTCTCGATGACCCCAACTGGGACAGCGAATTTGCAAGAACTATTACGGACAAATTGAAGAATTGGCAGGATTTTTGCATTGAAAATTACGGAAAAGGAAGAACTGAAAAGTTATACATAGACAAGTGGTTTTTATCTGTGTTAGATAAAACAATAAAAGAAACAACTGAAGCTATGAACGATACCAACTTCAGAACAGCCCTCTCAAAAGGATTCTTTGATCTCCAAAGGGACCTTAAGTGGTATCTAAAGAGATGCCTTAACTCTCCGAACAAAGAAGTCATTTCCGAAGTCATAAAGACTCAAACACTTATATTAGCACCTTTTACACCACATATATGCGAAGAGATTTGGGAAAATCTAGGATTTGATCCATTTATCTCGAATTACCCCTGGCCCGAATACAAGGAAGAAATGATCGATAAAATTTCAGAAGAGAGCGAGTACTACGTTGAAGAAGTTGTAAACGATATAAGAGAGATAACAAATGTTCTATCTAGAGGGGAGCAGAAAACCTTAGAAAGAATTGATATATTTACTGCAGAAAACTGGAAGTGGGATCTTATCGAGCTCATAAAGAGTAAAGAAAATATGGGCGAAGCTATTAAGACTGCAATGTTAAATGAGGAGTTCAGGAAAAATGGGAAGGATGTAAATCTCATAATTCAAAGGTGCTTTAAGAACAGATACTTCCCAGAAAGATTCAATGAAAAAGAAGTATTGAACGAAGCAAAGGCATTTCTAACAGAAGAGTTCAAAGCAGAATTTAACATAGACCCCCCAGATGACCCCGGACCCAAGAAAGCCAGGTATACACATCTATTTCAAATAATTTCTTTTAATTTTTTGTTATATTATAATTAAACTATATTTCTGTTTATTTATCTTTTATAATTAATATAGGGGGTCCCTGTTTTTATTATACCTTTCCTTAAAAAGAGGTTTGAGCCTTCAGGCCAAACCTCTTGAGATTATCTCTGCCTTTTACCTTTCTCCTTATGATCTATTTTATGCCTAATCCGAAAGAAAAATTATTGCAATAAAAAAACGGCCGTTAGGCCTATAATTCTCGTAATTGCGATAATTTTTCGGGTGTACCTACGATCACCTATTGACCTATTAAAGGGGGGCTTGTCCCCCCCTTTCCTCTTACTCATGCCTCATTGAGTATTATCGTAAAAACCGACTTTCTTAAGGAGAGGGGCTTGTCCCCCTCTCCGG
>LNGD01000092.1 GCA_001587675.1 Candidatus Methanofastidiosum methylothiophilum | reverse complement strand
TCATTTGATTTACTCTTCTAGCAGTAACATTCTGGATGAAGGCAATCGCTTGATCTAAGGCCAAGTTCCTTTGACCTTATTATACATGCTATCTTTTTGTCGTTAAGCTTTGCCATACCCAGATAACATTTCCACAAGGAAAATGATTTTAGGATAAGAAAATATTTAATTTTTACATAATCTTTATATTCTAATTTTCTAATTATCACATGGCTATTATGGATAAGATAGAAGCATTAATGATATCAGTTGAAATACCTACATTTACCTATCTTGTTTCTTTCATTGGAGTTTCAGTTAGGGAGATAATAAATGGGAATTATCCAGAACAGATGATACAACTTCTTTTAATCAACTCTTTTTTATTCGTGCTATTTTTTGCTCTAATTTATACTATTGGTCATGTTGGATATGCTAAACGAAAAGAAAAAAAGCAAAAAGATGTGGAAAAATATCCAGTTTTTTATGGTAAAAAAATAAGTGAAAAAAGAGATAAATATATTAGATAGTTAATTACAGCACCAATTTCCTGATGTTGCTTGAAGTCCAAATGTATCTATGTTTGTTCCAGAAGTGTTGAAGTCATATGTCAATATTATAGGTATGTTAAGAGTTCTTCCACATCCCCCACATGAATTAGACCTTAAATAAAGAGTATAATTAAGTGTGTGGTCTGCGCCTGTTGAGGCTGTAAGTGAAGCAGGTGAGATACTGACACTAAAGCATCTGTTACAATATTCACATTCAGCAAGCTGATTTTGAAGGGAAGCAATGGACACTTCTTTTGATCTAATTTCAGATTCAAGTCTTGACACCTTTGATGTTAAAGACATGACTTCTCTTTGTAGAAGTCTGATAGTTGCATCGCTGTCTCCTTTTACTTTTTCAAGTTCTCTTTCAATATCGGTTATTTCATTCTGGTAACTACTTTTTTCTGACTCTAATAAGCTCTTTTCATACTGTAGCTTGGACAATTGGCCCGATAATGAAGTTACTTGAGTATTCAAGTCTGAATTTGCAGAAGATAAAGCTGCATTAGAGTTATATAAAAATGCCAAACCTGCAACAGACGCTGCAAATAGAACACCAAGAATTAGTATAACAGCTATTGCAATTGTACCAAATTCTCCTTTACCTTCGGCTTCTTTTACACTTTCTTTAATTTTATCTCTTTCTTCTCTTGTAGAAATTAATTCTTTTTTAAGATTTTCATTTTCTTGATTGATGGAAGAGAGTTTGTTTTCAAGTTCGTCCTTTTTTTGTTTATATTCTCTAGCTTTCTTTTCCCATCTTCTCGAATATTTTTTCCATCTAGCTTCTTCTGCCATTAAAGTCCTCCCTCCTCAATAGCGTTAATAAATTCTGTATAAGAAATTGCCTGAAACTTAACGTATTCTGAAATAACATTTGCAAAATCTTCATTTCCCCCTTCTCTATACTTTACAGCTTTATTTTGAAGCTCCTTTAGAGAATCAGGGCTAAATGGCGAATCGTTGTAGGCATCTTTCCCAAAGAATGAATCCCATTCTTTATCAAATCTATTGAGTATAGTTTCCAATGATTCCTCATAAATTTTGTCATTGTTTTTTGCATATATTGAGAATAATATTGTAGCCAGATATCTATTTTCCTTAAAGGAGATATTAGCCATATCTTTGTATAAGTTAGAATAACTGGAAGTTCGGTCTAAATAGGTTTCAGATATTTTTTTAAGTTTTAATTTATTCTCCTCTTTACCATTATCTCGAATTTCGGCAATAACATCATTAGCATTTTTCAAGTATTCTGCTGAATTTTCAATGTATCTTAAATTTGAATTTTTAGCTGAATCCTCAATATATTTCTGTGACCTTGTTAAGTTATATTCAAGGCTTAAAATATTAAACATATCCATCCTATCTTCAGGTATCAGCTTAAGGGAACTCATTATTTGGAGTGCCGTGTTTAAATTATCTCCTTTATTGCCTTTGTTACTTCCTATTATACCCTTCAAAGCAAAATTTATTGACATCTTAGGATTCGTATTTAAAGTATCCCTAGCAAGAGGAAGGTAAGGATTTTCTGGATCAATCTTTTCCAAGTAAGAAATCGCAGAATTTGTGGCACTTGTGTAATCCTCGGAAAATACTCCAATTGGCAGAGCAAATAATAGTATCGCTGAAATTACAATTAGCAAAGATATTTGCACTGATTTCTTCATTTTTACCACGTAATTTATAGTTTGAAACAATATAAAAAGATTATCTTGAAAAGGTTTTATCGAAAGTTTCAGAAAATGAAACAGTCAATTTTAATAGTCTTTGTGACAATATAATATCATGGATTACCAAGATGCTTGCAAAAAGCTCTCACAGGAGTTCCTAGAAGGCAAAATTAAAACATGTAAAGATTTAGAAATAAAAAAAGGTGAAATTGCAAGCGCCTTTAATCTTGATAGAACTCCAAGAAATTCAGATATTCTAGAACATATACCTGATAGGAAAGAGGAGTTTATTAATATTCTAATAAAAAGACCTATTAGAACAATGTCAGGCGTAGCAGTTATAGCTGTAATGCCACTACCAAGCAAGTGCCCACATGGTAGATGTATATATTGTCCTGGCGATGCAGTCAATACCCCTCAGAGCTATACTGGAAAAGAACCGGCCACAATGAGGGCTATAAATTTCAAATTTCACCCTTTTCTCCAAACATTTCATCGATTAAAACAACTTTATAATACTGGTCATGAGATAGATAAAGTTGAACTTATTATAATGGGTGGAACGTTTCCTTCTCAGTCAACTGACTACCAAGAGTATTTTATTCGTGAATGTTTAAACGCTATGAATTTTTTTGATCCGAAAGCCGATGAAAAAAGCCTAGATAACCTATACGATATTAATTTCATTGAAGCAAATCTAGAAAATAGATTTTTTTTGAAAAATAATCCACATGATTTTGCTTCTAATGTAATTATAAGAGAACCATTGACCCTTTATGCAGCACAAAAAGTAAATGAAAAATCTAAAATAAGATGTATAGGAATGACCTTTGAAACAAGACCTGATTGGGCGAAAGAAATTCATTGTGACAGGATGCTTTCATATGGAGGAACAAGAGTTGAGCTTGGAGTTCAAACAATTTCTGATGAAATATATCAAAAAGTTAATCGTGGCCATACAGTATCCGATGTAATTGAGGCTACTAGAATCCTAAAAGATGCTGGATTTAAAATAAATTATCATATGATGCCGGGGCTTCCTGGATCTTCTATAGAAAAAGATATTGAAAACTTTAGAACAATTTTCTCTAACAAACATTTCATGCCTGACATGGTAAAATTTTATTCATGTTTGGTCTTAGAAGGAACAGAGTTATATGAGATGTGGAAAAAAGGGGAATATACTCCCTACACAACTGAAGAGGCACTGGAACTTATTCTAAAAATTAAAGAATTTATGCCTAAATGGGTACGCACAATGAGAATCCAAAGAGATATACCCTCTACACTGGTACTATCAGGAGTTAAGCGTTCTAATTTAGGCCAGATGGTTGAAGAAGAACTAAAAAAACGAAATATTCGTTGTAAATGTGTAAGATGTAGAGAAGTTGGAAGAAAGGCCCACAAAGAAGGTATATATCCCCAATTAGAGGACATACAGTTATTGAGTCAGAGATATGAGGCATCTGAGGGATTAGAATACTTTATCAGTTTTGAAGACGTTAAAAGAGATATCTTGATAGGATACGTTCGTTTGAGAAAGCCATCTGAATTTGCACATAGAAAAGAAATATCTAAATCCTCAACTGGAATAATCCGTGAATTACATGTTTACGGTGGCCTTATACGTATAGGTGATAAAAAAGATACAGGGTGGCAGCACCAAGGCTATGGCAGAAAACTCCTTAAAGAAGCAGAAAGAATTGCAAAGGAAGAACTTGATCTAACGAAATTAGTTATAATCTCTGGAATAGGAGCTAGAGAATATTACAGAAAATTTAAATATAAAAAGGAAGGCCCTTATATGTCAAAGAATCTTTAGTAATGTCTTGCAAATAAAATGACTTTCTTTGCTTCTTTACCACATACTATGCAATTTTTTTGGAGACCTTCTTGTATGAGTGGTATGCAGCAAGAAGTTGCACCAGTATCCTCTTTGATTTTTTCCTCACAACTGCCTTCGCCACACCAGCTAATTTTCACCATGCCTTTTTGATTATTTAGAATATCAGATAATTCGTTGTAATCTTTTGGGCAGAATGTATTTTTTTCAAGAAATACTTTTGCGTTATTAAATAAATTATTTTGTATATCCTCAAGGATTTTATCCACTTCTTCGAGCAAATTTTCCATAGGAAGTATAATTTTATCAGAAGTATCTCTTCTAACTAATACAACTTTATTGTTCTTGACATCACGTGGGCCTATCTCAATTCTAATTGGGATTCCTTTTAATTCCCATTCATTGAACTTAAAGCCAGCAGTATAGCCCTCCCTATCATCCAGATTTACTTTGTATTTTTTTCCAAGAAGAACTTGAACTTCCTTACATCTAGTTAGAACTTCTTCTTTACCATCTTTAAAAATAATTGGAACAATAACTATTTTTATTGGAGCGGCCCTTGGCGGTAATATGAGTCCTTTATCGTCACTATGGACCATAACAAGAGTCCCCACTGTTCTAGTAGTCATCCCCCAAGAAGTTTGCCAAACATATTTCTTTTCTTTGTCCTTATCTTCAAACATTATTCCAAAAGCTTTAGAGAAATGTTGACCCAATAAATGGGAAGTACCGGCCTGCATTGCTTTCTTATCTGCCATAAGGGATTCAACAGTCATTGTATAAACTGCACCAGCAAATTTTTCATTGTCAGTTTTATATCCAGGAATCGTTGGAATAGCAAGTAAATATTCCATTACTTCTCGATAAACATCAAGCATTTTTTTTACTTCTTCTTCAGCCTCTTCTCTAGTTGCATGGGCAGTATGTCCTTCTTGCCATAAAAACTCTCTAGTTCTTATGAAGAGTTTTGTCATTTTAGTTTCCCATCTAACAACATTTGCCCATTGATTTATTAGTAAAGGAAGATCACGCCAGCTCCTTATCCATTTAGCGTACATAGAGTACATTATAGTTTCAGAAGTTGGCCTAATGGCCAGCTTTCTCTCAAGAGGTGTATCCCCTCCATGTGTAACCCAGGCTACTTCTGGTGTGAATCCCTCAACATGCTCTTTTTCCATTTCAAAAAATTCTTCAGGGATGAACAAAGGGAAGTATGCGTTTTCATGCCCAGTTTCCTTTATCCTTCTGTCAAGAAAATCCTTTATACTTTCCCAAATAGCGTAACCGTAAGGTTTTATTACCATGCAACCCTTAATGGGAGAATAATCAGCAAGACCTGCTTTTACAACAATTTGATTGTACCATTCAGAAAAATCTTCATCTCTGGATATGGTAACTCCAAGATCTTCGGCCATCAATAGCACCTGCTGGAGTTAGTCAAAGATAATTTAAAAAATTATCCTATAGAACACCCTTGTACTTTAGTCTTTGTATTGATTCTTTAACTTCATTGGCATCTATATTCAGACTATTTGCTATTTTTTCAGGGTCGTATGTTTCTCTTAATATCATCTCAAGAAGAACCTTTTTATCTATTTCACTCAAACTTAGCTCTTCTATACCGATTAATATTTGTTCTTTAGTTTCTGATATTGATCTTTCGATGAAAGCTTTCGCATTGTCAATTTCAGCCAGTTCCTTTTTAAGATAATCAAGATTTTCTTTTAATCTTCCTATTGCCCTAATCTCAGAATCAAATTTGATATCCTCATAAAATTTTTTGTATTCTGGGTATCTTTCAAATATTGATTCAAGATCTATCTCTTCCGTTTTAATCGATGCATCAAAAACTCTTGGAGCAACAAAAAGCTCCATCCTTATATTGTCTTTAATTTTAAAATATTTCCTAGGGCTTCCCCTTTTTTGTTTTAGTACAAATAGATCTATTAACCCCAATTCTTGCATTATCCTAAGATGTTCATTAATGGCTTTCTGTCCAATTTCTAGTCTATCGGCTATCTCTGTGGTATAACAAGGGGATGTAGCAAGCATTTCAAGTATCATCCTTCTTGTTTGATTACCTAAGATATCAAATATTTCTTCAGCAGTAGCCATATTTTCACATAGCTTAACTCATAGTTAACTTATTTAAGTGTTTCGGAATTAATCTAATTGTGTCTTATCCTGTAATTATTTCCTTTTCCTTTCATTAAAAAATCTCCCCAAAT
>LNGD01000091.1 GCA_001587675.1 Candidatus Methanofastidiosum methylothiophilum | reverse complement strand
TGAAACCCCTGAAAAGGCATTTTACAGGAAGCTAGAACCTGGCATTAGTTTGCCAGAAAAGCAATAAATTTGGGGGGATTTTTTAATGAAAGGAAAAGGAAATAATTACAGGATAAGACAAATCGATGCCGGACAAAAGTAACTCTATAAAGGAAAAGAATGTCAATATCGAAAATTTTTCTATTCCTTTTGATTTTTTGAATGATATCTAGGACAAAGGGTATCACTTATGAATAGAGATAAGATCAGAAGACCTTATTTTAACTCGGAATCATTTATCAGATTTGTAGCAACTGTAAGGACTGCCTTTGGGATAGGTACAAGCAAAATGAAAGCTTTCTTCGGTGCATCTCAGAATTCGCCCAAGATCAGATTGGCAGAATACACAATCGTCTGGAGGAGAACGCTTCAAATGAAAGTCGAGTTTGAGATATCTTATTCTGTAACTATTTCCTTTCATTAAAAAATCTCACCAAATTTATTGCTTTTCTGGCAAACTAAAACTAGAGTCTAGTTTACTGTAAAATGCCTTTTCTGGGTTTCAAGCACTTAGAGATTTAAAATCATTTGATTTAATCTTTTAGTAGTAAAATTCTGGATGAAAGCAATCTCGCTTGACCTAAGGCCAAGTTCCTTTGACCTTATTATCCAAGAGATCTTTTGTCGTTAAGCTTTGCCATACCATTGTATCGTTTCCACAAGGGAAATGATTTTGGGATAAGACACAAATGCAATAGATTAGAAATACTTATAAATGAACTGATATACGTCATACCATGAAGTTAAGGGCGCTTATTTATAATTCAGTTACTCTTAATGCCCCTAAGAATATCCTTCAGTTTCTTTTTGGTGTTGTCATTTATATTGGTGTTACTGGTAATTATGATTTACTTAAAGTAATATTTGCTTCATTAGGATTGTGGTTTGGACTAGGAGCAATATATCTATTTAACGATCTTACTGATTATGAAGAGGATAAGAAAAATCCATTAAAAATATCTTGGAAAGCAATTGCCAATGGCAGTATTTCAGTACAGTCTGCAAAGTATTTCATAGTTATAATAGCCATATTGGGGACTATATTTTCATTTTTAGCTGGATTAAATTTCTTTATTATATACTCCTTAATTGCTATCCTAAATCTGATGTACTCTTATCCTGCAATTCGTCTAAAAAAATCAAAAAATGCATCTGTAATTGTTATAACTTTGATTCAGATTCTTAAATTTTCAAGCGGCTGGTTTATATTCACTAATAGCCTTGAAGGATTCCCTTTATCATTTGTAGTATGTCTGTCAATTGGATACACACTACTATTTTTATACTACAAAAACAATACAGCTAACGCCAAAAAAGTTATTCGCGAAAATAAAAAGAGAGTATATCCAATGTCATTACTAATGTTTGGATTTCTTTTGATTTCATTCTTTATGTATGCTTTTCCAGTCGTATTCATTATTATGCTTTCTTTATCCATACCAACTGTATTGCTATACTACATTTCTAAGAAGTACATAGGAACAAAGGTAAATTTTGCTTTTATGTATGCAGGCCTTATTATAATTTTATTATCTTTTTTATTGCTCTCAGTTCCAACAGTCACTGCAACAAACGAAACTATACTTATATATTCTAGTCAACTGAAGAATATCATCATAAAACATGTTATTTAAGAAAATGTATTAAGCTAGTTTTTATATGGGGCTTAAATCCAGTCTGTCTACCATATATGAATATCTCATTTTCCTTAATTCCCTTAAGTACTGAGTTTATATTTTTCTTTGATTTTAACATAAAGTACGAGGATCCTATTTCTTCCTGGAAATGAGAATCTGATCCTGCTATCCCTGGAACCTTATTTAGTCTAGCGTAGGAGCCGGCAAGTTTATTATGATTAGATAAAAGTGTTCTACTATTGAAAATTTCAATTGCATTTATTTTTGACTTAATTAAATCTAAATCTTCACCAATGCCTTGCCTAAATTTATCAAATGGATGTGGAGCAATGAAAAATCCACCTTTACCATAGTTAATTGTATCTTCTAAGGATAGATTTTTTGGGATATCTTCTTCTATGTTTAATACGATTATTTCACCTGAAAGAGTTTTCACTTCTTGACCTACAATAACAAGTATATCTAAGTCCATTTGTTCAGAAAGATTTCTTGCTTCTAGAGCCCCCTTTGTAGTATTATGGTCTGTAACGGCTATGACATCTAATCCAACTGACATTGATTTCTCAAGAATTAAAATAGGTTTCATATTTCCATCTGGCGAGTAGTGAGAATGAATATGGAAGTCAAGTTTTATTTGTTCCATGTTAGGAAAGTTATGAATATACTTAAAAAATTAACTTAACACCGCCTAGAAAGATATTTAAGGCATAAAATTCATTATTGTATATGCGTAAGATACTCGTTGTGGAAGACGAAGTTGAACTACTTGAGCTTTATGATATGATTCTTAGTAAGGATTACATTGTCTTTACTACCGAAAGTGGCAGAGAAGCTATAGAAATTTTTGACAGAGAAAATCCTGAGATAATCATTGTTGATATTAAACTTCCTGATGTATCGGGTGTTGAAGTAACTAAGCATGCAAAATCAAAAAATCCGGATGTAGCTGTTATAGGAATATCTGCATATAGAGAACGATTTAAAGAAGTCCTCGATGCCGGTGCTGCGATTGTACTTCAGAAGCCTTTTCTTGTTAAACAGATACATAAAGTAATTGAAGATGTGGCACCAAGTAAACAGTAATCTTTTTATAGAGTAATTTTTTTCTACAATTCGGTTATTATGTCAGAAAAGATTGCAAATCCAGGTCCGTTGGGACTTGCTGCATTTGGTCTAACCACCTTAATATTGAATTTTGTCAATGCAGGGATTGTTCCTGCGGAGAGCTTGGGAATGGTTTTACCCATGGGAATATTCTATGGCGGTGCATGCCAAGTTTACGCAGGTATGTGGGAAATGAAAAAAGGCAATACCTTTGGAGCAACAGCCTTTACTTCATATGGCGCTTTTTGGCTTGGGCTTTCATTAATGTTTATACTCCAATTTGCAGGAGTAATTCCACCAGTACCAAAGCCAGGGCTAGCTATTCTTTTAGGCGCATGGGGACTATTCACGGCATACATGACAGTTGCAACATTAAAAAAACCAAAGGCATTACAGACAGTTTTCATAACTTTGACAATATTGTTCTTCCTATTAGCTATAGGACAATTCAGCCACACAGTTCATATAATAGCTGGTTATGAAGGCATTTTGACGGCATTGACAGCTTTATACCTATCTGCAGCAGAAGTTATCAATGAAACTTATGGTAGAGAAGTTCTACCAATAGGTCAATAAATTTATATATTATTTTTTCTATTTTTTTATAGGTGGACCTATGGGATGTAATAGCGAATTAAAATCAAAAATACTTACACTAATTTACCAAAGAGGAGAAATATCTCCGGAAAAGCTATCTGAATTAACAAAATCCCCTATAGAAGAGATTAAATCCTGTGGGCAGGAGCTTAAATCTAAAAAATTAATTGAGGAGTGCTGTGGAAAATATTCTACTCCTGCGATATTGGGACTAAAAGCAGATTACACTCCTGGAGATGATGGGTGCTCTGGTGCAGGATAATAATAGAAAATCTTAATAGATTAAATAACTAAATAATTTCATGAATTATCCAATACTATTTATCTCTTTACTAATAGGGATAATTTTCAGTTGGTATGCTTTAAGAAAAGTTAAGAAACCAACGGATATTGTGTGGATCATAATAATCACTTTCTTTATAATAAATATACTAATTGTAATATTAGATAGATACATATTACCTGGACATTACATAATGGATCTTATAAAAAATTCAGTTCCATGGATACTTACAGGGAGTTATATTTACCTCATAATGTTAGTTCTAGGCATATTTAACGGGCCAAAAAATAAAAGTAATACCAAAAACATATAAAAAATATAATATATTTTGGATATAGTGGACTTATGTATATATGTGTGAATTTAAATGGAATTTACCTTATCGATAATAAAGGTAAGATTAAGGATTTTGAACCGTTTTCTAAGAATATCAGGCCTGCCGTCAAATCCATAATCAAGTTAGAAAATGGTAAAATTCCATATGAACTTAAACAAATTATCGATAGAAATCCAAATTCCTCGTTTATTTCTGAATACGAATTAAAAGACAAAAGTAAATTTCAATTTGTGTTCCCAAACGAAGCAGGGATAAAATTTAGAGAAGACTTAACTAGTTCTTTAGGAAAATCGTCAATCGATGAAGAAGAATATCGAAAAAAACAAAAAGCCATGCTTCATGAATTAACAAGATTAAAAGTAACTAGCTTATTGGGTGAAAAGGACAAACTCATCCTGCATTCAGTTTATTCTCTAAACGAATTAGATGAGACAATAAATCTATTTTTAGAAAGAGTAAGAGAATGGTACTCAATACATTTTCCTGAATCTGTTGAATCTATTCCAGATAATAAAAATTTTATTGAATTCATTATTCAGATAGGAAATAAAGCCTCTTATCATGAAAAAAAGAATATACTTTCATATGAATCAACATTAAATGAAGAAATAATTGATAAATCACTTGGTGTTGAACTCACAAATGAAGACATATCTCAAATTAAGGAGATAGCTGAATTAATTGAAATATTATACAAGAAAAAAGATACTTTAGAATCATACATAATTAAATTGGCAAATGAAGTTGCACCTAACACTTCTGCTGTTGCCACCCCTATAATAGCTGCAAAATTAATATCGAATGCAGGTGGTCTCAAAGAATTATCTGTTAAGCCCGCATCGACTATTCAACTGATGGGTGCAGAAAAGGCTTTGTTTAGACATTTAAAAACTGGGGCGGATCCACCTAAATATGGTATAATTCTCCAAAATCCCGATATTGGTAAGGCGCCTTGGTGGCAGAAAGGTAAAATAGCTAGAACTTTAGCTTCAAAGATAGCAATTGCTTCCAGAGTGGATAACGAAGGCGGAGAATACGTTGGAGACTTGCTAAGAGAAGATTTGTTAAAGAGAATAGCAGAAATTGAAAAAAAGTATCCAAACGCTCCTGAAAAAAAAGAAAAAGATAGACAAATACCAAAGAACTTTGAAGGGAGACAAAAAAGAAAATTTGAAAAATCTAAACGTAAAAAAGGAAAATTTTAAATCTTATATTCTCATTTACTGATTATGCAAATAAAAATAAAAACGGATAAATTCGAATTTAAAGCGATTTTAGAGGAAACAAATACTGCAAAAGCAATTTACGAGGCCCTCCCTTTCAAGTGTAAAGGTTACAGGTGGGGTGGAGAGATATATTTTTCAGTGCCAATACATTTAGATTATGAGAATCCAAAAGAAATTGTGAAAAAAGGGGATCTAGCTTTTTGGCCTCAAGGCGATGCTTTCTGTATATTCTTTGGAAAAACTCCTGCCTCTTTAGAAAATGAGATAAGACCGGCTAGTGCAGTTAATATTTTTGGTAGGATTGACGGTCCTTTAGAAAATCTTAATCTAGTAAAAGACGGTGAAACTATTACTGTAGAACGGGATTAAATGAAGATTATCCACAAGGAACTCGATAGAGGAATTTTAAAGCTTAGAGTCGATAATGCTGATGATCTTTGGCATTTATCACATATTATAGAAAATGGAGATCTACTCTTTGGGAAAACTTATCGAAAAGAGATGAAAAAAAGTGACAAGATAAGAAGTGAGAAACTTGAAAGAGTTCCTGTTAATCTCGAGATTAAAGTTGAAAAAATAGAATTCTCTAAAGAGGTTATGCGACTTAGGGTAACAGGCGTTATAACTGAAGGGGAAGAAGCTGGGAGTTATCATACCTTTAACATTGAAGAAAATTCAATCTTGACTCTCACTAAAAATTGGAAGAAACACCAACTTGATAGAATTGATAGGGCAATTAAAGACACGCTTACTCCCAAGGTACTAATTGTTTGTATTGAAGAGGGAGACGCTGACTTCGGATTAATAACCCAATATGGGGTAGATTTTCCAGTGTCAGTGTCAAAAAATATTGCCGGCAAACATGAAATTTCCTCCCGGGATAAGGATAAAAGAGAATTCTTTGGAGAAACGGTAACGAAAATATTAGAATTTATTGAAAAGTATTCTCTAAAAAATATTATTATTGCAGGACCAGGGTTTTATAAAGATGAGTTTTTGAATTATGTTAAGGAAAATAGACCCGAAATGAACACAACGGTAATCACTGAAAATGTTTCAACTGGTGGAAGAGCAGGAATATACGAATGCATAAAAAGAGGCATGCTCGAAAAGGCCCAAAAGGACCTTAGAATATCTCTTGAGACTAAAGCAGTTGAAAAGCTATTTGAAGGTATAG
>LNGD01000090.1 GCA_001587675.1 Candidatus Methanofastidiosum methylothiophilum | reverse complement strand
GAATACCGTGATTTAATTCAGCTTATATCAAAGGATTTAGACATAATTTTGTCAGACAAATTTAGACAGGATATAACAAGGGAATCAATAATACGTTCAATGATTAATAAGACTGGTCAGAATCTTAAGAGATTGGCACAATCCTTTGCTAGAGCAGAAAATTCCAAAGAAATAACAAATAAATTCCTCAAAGATTCAAGAAAGATCACTATTGATAATTTTGAAAGACTGATAAACGAACCTTCTATTAAGAAAGAAATTAATTCACTATCTGATTATGAATCAAATCAAAGATATAATGTTGTCCAATCTATCTTGATTAATAATCCTAATTTAACTGCACTTGAAATATTTCAAGAGGTTAGCCCAACTGGATTATTCAAAGATGAATATGATATAAAGGATTTACTTGATTGGATGCACAAGAAGGGTCATGTAATAAAAGATTCACAAAATCGCTATTCTTTCATTTTCTTTTGAGTTTAATCTTATATCAATAAAAACACTTAAATACCTATTTTCTTTAATATCAATTCCGGTGATACATTGTCAAAGTTGCTACTAAAAAAACTAGAATCTTATCTTGGAAAGAAATTGATAATATCTATTGATGGCAGTATCTTTACTGGAGACTTTGTAGATTTCGATGAAGATGTGCTTTGTCTTAGTGATGTTAAGGACATCAGTGGTTCCACGGGTAAAGAATTACTAGTTAGTGTTAGCAATGTGGTCTGGATAATATTGGCCGAAGATAAAAAATAGGAATGGAAATAAATTACCATAAGATTTATAAATGCTATACCTATACTGCCAATACAGCAGAAATTGCGTAAAAAGACGTTACGAATTACAGACGGGGATAAAGTGAAAGCGACTTTATTCCTCAATTCTTGACTAATATAGTACAATAATAAGATTTAGAGACTTGGGCTTTAGGCTCAATACTCTTTATTTAAAGCCGGAGGCTTAAAAATGGGCGGTAGCGGACGAAATAAAAGACCCCGTAGAGGTTCCTTGGGATACAGCCCCAGAAAGAGGGCTTCAAAGATAGTGCCAACCGTAAATAGTTGGCCAGAAGTGGATGATGTTAAGATCTTAGACTTTCCCGGCTATAAGGTAGGGATGTCCCACGTTTTAAGAATAGATGATAGAAAGTATACTCTTACAAAAGGAAAAGAAATGGTAGTACCTGTAACGGTGGTAGAAACACCACCGATTTATGTTTGTGGTGTTAGGGCTTACAAGAAGACTCCTTATGGATTAAAAACTGTAACAGAGTCTTGGGCAGAAGGTCCTAAAGAACTATCACGATCAAAGACCGTTTCTAAAAACCCTGATAAAGACCTTTCTAAAATCCAATCTCTTATTGAAGGTGGAAAAGTAGATGATTTAAGGGCAATTGTTTGTACTCAACCAAAGCTCATTCATCTAAAGAAAAAACCTGAAGTCATGGAAAGTGGAATTGGCGGAAAAGATGTTAAAGCCAAATTGGAATACCTTAAAGGTGTTTTTGGGAAGGAATTAAAAGTTACTGATATCCTAACTGAAGGAGAATTCGTAGATGTTGTTTCGGTTACTAAAGGTAAGGGATTCCAGGGTGTTATTAGGAGATGGGGTGTAAAAATACAAGATAGAAAAGTTAACGATGCAAGAAGGCATGTTGGATCAATTGGTCCATGGCACCCACCAAAAGTTATGTGGACTGTACCTTTTGCAGGACAAATGGGATTCCATACAAGAACTGAACTTAACAAGAGAATATTTAGAATAACAAATCCAAAAGATCTCGATATTACTCCAAAAGAAGGATTTAAGAATTATGGGCTCTTAAAATCCGATTATGCTATGCTAAAAGGTAGTGTAGGCGGATCAACAAAGAGAATTTTAAGACTAAGAAAATCTATTAGAGTACCTGAAAGAAGAACTGGTGGATCACCGGATATTACTTTCTTCTACAAGGCCACAACAGGGGAGGCATAAACGATGAAATCTAATGTATATTCAATAACTGGAGAGAAACTAAAGACAATAGACCTTCCTTCAGTATTCTCATATGAATATAGACCAGATTTAATTAAGAGAGCAGTTTTAGCTTCTATTACTCATAGAATTCAACCATGGGGAGTTAGCCCGATTGCTGGAAGAATGACCTCAGCTCATCCAAGGAGAAAAAACCTTGGAATATCTAGAGTACCAAGAATGAAATCAGGTCCAAGAAGAGCTGCATTTGCACCTCATGTTGTTGGGGGGTTTGTAGCTCATCCACCAAAACCATGGAAAGTAATTAGTGAAAAGATTAACAACAAAGAAAGAATCATTGCAATTAAATCTGCTATATCAATTACTGGCAACAAAGATATGGTACTGTCAAGAGGCCATAGATTTTCAGATAATGTCGAATTTCCAATTATCGTTGAAAATAAGATTCAAACTGTAAAGAAGACGAAAGATACCAGAGAAATATTCAAAAGCCTTGGAGTTTGGGACGATATCATGAGATCAAAGAGCAAGACAATAAGAGCTGGAAGAGGAAAAATGAGAGGAAGAAAATACAAGAATAAAATCGGCCCATTAATAGTTATAGGCAAAGATGCAGGCATAATGAAAGCTGCTAGAAATCATCCTGGCGTGGATATTGTTATGGTCGACAAGCTAAGTGCAGAGCATCTTGCTCCTGGTACACATGCTGGAAGACTCACAATTTGGACTGAAGATGCAATAAAGTTTCTATCAAAAAGTGAGGTGTTTAAGTGAAAAATCCACATGACACTATTGTCCACCCACTTATTACAGAAAAGACTGTATCTACAATGGAGAGAGACAATATATTGACCTTTATAGTTACTATGGATAGTACTAAGCAGGACATATTAAACGCAGTTGAAGAACTTTATGAAGTAGAAGTTGATAAAGTAACAACTACTATCTTGTCTACAGGAAAGAAAAAAGCTTACGTTAAACTAAAAGAAGAATATCCTGCTGACGAAGTTGCAACAAAAATAGGTGTATTTTAAGGTGATTTGATTGGGTAAAAGAATTATATCACAGAGAAGAGGAAGAGGAACAAATACCTATAAAGCCCCTTCACACAGATACAATGGACGAGTTAAACATAGAAGCTATGATATTTCAGAGAGGGAGGGAGTAATACGCGGCGTTGTTAGAGAATTATTTAATGATCCTGCAAGAACCTCCCCCGTAGCGAGAATTGTTTTTGATAATAAAGAAGAAAAGCTATTCTTAGTACCAGAAGGGATGAGGTTAGGAAACAATGTTGCTACAGGAGCAATGGCAGAAGTTGAAGTAGGCAATACTCTTCCTTTGAGAAATGTTCCAGAGGGGACTTATATTTATAATATTGAATCAAGACCTGGAGACGGGGGCAAATTTGTGAGATCTTCAGGCACATATGCTACATTAATAGCTCACGATAATCAAAAAACAGTTATTCAGTTTCCTTCAGGCGTAATGAAAACTTTGAATTCTGACTGCAGATGTACGATAGGTGTAGTTGCAGGCGGGGGAAGAAAAGAAAAGCCTTTGATAAAAGCGGGTAAGAAATTTCATAAATTGAGAAGCAAGTCAACAATATATCCAAAAGTCAGAGGAGTAGCAATGAATCACAACGACCACCCATTTGGTGGAGGTAATCACAAACATGCTGGGAAGGGTACAACATCTTCTAGAAATTCACCACCAGGTAGAAAAGTCGGGCACATTGCAGCAAGAAGAACTGGTAGGAGGCGTTAAACTTGGCTAAAAAAGAATTTAGTTTCATGGGTTACACTGTGGATCAAATGGGAAAAATGTCCATGGATAAGCTGATTGAACTTTTGCCATCAAGACAGAGGAGATCTCTTAAAAGAGGATTGCCCGTAAGGCAGAAGAAGTTATTAAAAAATATTAGAGAAGCTAAGAAGGAACTAGATGTGGGAAACAAAATTACAATTAAGACACATTGCCGTGATATGATAATACTTCCTGAAATGCTTGGAGTTACACTTGGAGTACATAATGGAAAAGAATTTGTTCCAGTAGAAATTACTCCAGAAATGATCGGCCATTATTTGGGAGAATTCGCACTTCCAAGAAAGAAAGTTTCACACGGAGCTCCTGGTGTCGGCTCAACTAAGTCTTCACTATATGTACCATTGAGGTGATCTAATGCCCTATTCATTAACTCAAATAGATGAAACAAAAACGGCAAAAGTTTATGGAAAGAACATAAACATTTCTCCAAAACACAGTAGAGAAATATGTAATACCATTAAAGGCATGAAAATTGAAAGGGCAAAGGAATTACTTGAAGCTACGGTAAAAATTGAGAAACCTATACCATTTAAGAGACACTACAAAAAAGTCGGACACAAGAAGGGACTATCGAAATGGTTTGCAGGAAGATATCCAGTAAAAGCATCAAAAAGTATCTTAAAACTTCTCAATGAAGTGGAGGCAAATGCAGAATACAAAGGACTTAACTCATCAAGACTAAAAATAATTCATGCATCAGCGTATAAAGGTAGAGTAATACCAGGTTTTATGCCAAGAGCATTTGGAAGAGCGTCACCATATAATCATGAACTAACAAATGTTGAGATAATAGTGGAGGAGAGATAATGGCCATAGAGCGAAAATTTATTGAAGAAAGCGTTTCCAATCTAACTATAGATGAATTTCTTGGAGATTCCCTAAAGAGAGCAGGATATGCTGGTATGGATATTAAGAGAAATCCTCTTGGAACGAGAGTAACAGTATTTGTTCAGAAACCAGGAATTGTCATTGGGAAGAGAGGAAGGGCCATTAAAGATTTGACTGACCAACTCGAAAAACCACCTTTCAATTTAGAGAACCCTCAAATTGAAGTGCAGCAAATTGAAAATCCTGACCTTAATGCTACAGTTATGGCATTTCAACTTGCAAGTGCAATTGAGAGAGGAGAACACTACAGGAGAGCAGCTTACAATTATTTAAGAAGAATAATGAAATCCGGTGCCAAAGGCGCTGAAATAAAGATCTCTGGAAAACTAAGTGGAGAAAGAGCACGTTCAATGAGATTTGCAGAAGGATACCTGAAGAAATGTGGGGATCCCGCAATCGAACTTGTCAGAGTAGGATATTCACCTGCCAAGAAGAAACTTGGTATTATTGGTGTAGTGGTAAAAATAATGCCACAAGATATATCTCTGCCAGATGAAATTAAATTTAAGTCATAAGGTGTTTGATAATGGCAATATATAGGGTTGATGATATAAGAGATCTTTCAATCGATGAAATTGAAAATAGTATACAGGATCTTAAAAGTGAATTATCAAAGGAAAGATCTTTACTTGCTACAGGTAGTGCACCTGAAAATCCTGGAAGGATAAGGGAACTCAGAAGGACTATAGCAAGATTAAAAACAATAAAGGCTGAAAAGGAGAAAGAAAATGAGTGATATTTGTGCAGTTTGTGGTCTTCCAAAAGAACTTTGTGTGTGTGAGGAAATAGCTAGGGAAGAACAACAAATACGCATTTTCACTGAAAAAAGAAGATTTGGAAAGCTTATGACGGTCGTTGAAGGAATCGATTCATCAAATATTGACATTAAGGATTTGACTACTAGCTTAAAAACAAAATGTGCATGTGGCGGAACTTCAAAAGACGGTAAAATTGAACTTCAAGGAGATCACAAGAACAAGATTAAGAAAATATTGATTGATCTTGGATTTAGCAAGGATATGATAGTAGTTTCATGAGTCATATAACACTCTTAGGAAAACAGGTTGAGGTTAAACAAAGTTCGAATCGATACGAAGTTGGGATTAAAGGACTAGTCATTGAGGATAGCAAAAATACAATAAAAGTAAGAACTGAAAATGGAGTTAAAACACTAATAAAAAAGAATATAATCTTGATATTTAATAATAAGGAAATTAATTGTAATCTACTCATAGGGAAGGAAGAAGAAAGAATCAAGAGGATGTGAATGAGATGATTGGTATCGATGTTAAAGAACCCAAAAAAAGTTGTAGTGATGAGAAATGTCCATTTCACGGAACTTTACCTGTAAGAGGCAAATTAACAGAAGGGAAAATTGTGAGCGATAAGATGAATAAAACAGTCATCGTCAAAAAAGAATTTATGGCTAAATTAGACAAGTACGAAAGATTTGAAAAAAGAAGTACAAAAATAGCAGCACATATTCCCGACTGCATTAACGCTAAAACAGGCGATAATGTGAAAATAATGGAATGTAGACCCCTAAGCAAAACAAAGAAATTTGTTGTTGTTGAGGTGATCTAATGGCAAAAGGTGCGGGAGCGACTCGTGGAAGGTCAACAGTAAGACCTGGAAGATTCCACTCAACCAAAACAAGACTTGTTTGCGCTGACAATACTGGTGCTAAAGAACTTGAAATAGTTGCAGTAATTAATTACAAAGGTACCTCAAGAAGATATCCAAAAGCAGGTGTCGGCGACATGGTCATGGTATCTG
>LNGD01000089.1 GCA_001587675.1 Candidatus Methanofastidiosum methylothiophilum | reverse complement strand
GAGACCTAAACAACAACAAGATAGAGAGATTACACGGCACAATGAGGCAGAGGAACAAGGTCCAGAGAGGATTGAAGCATGTAGAGCCATCGAAAGTATTTGTTGACGGATTCAAGACATATTACAATTTCATAAGGCCCCACATGTCGTTGAACGGAAAGACACCCGCAGAGATGGCGGGGATAGACCTAGAGCTAGACGGCAACAAGTGGGCAGAGATAATAAAATTGAGTGCAAAGAGGTGTTAAAACATGGATGAGATAGTATCTAACGTTTCCCTCGCAAAGAGGGGAACATCAACTTACAAGGTCATAATCCCAAAGACGATCCACCAAGCCCTCAAAATCGATGAAAACAGCCAGATTCTTTGGGAGTTAAAGGTAATCGACAGCGAAATGGCGGCGGTCATAAGGAAAAAATAATTTAATTTCTTTTTTTCATAGCGATTAATTTTATTATTATGGTAATCTATGGTAACCCCATGATTAGCAAAGAAGCGAGAATATCAATATTATTCATTAGTTTTTTTATTGTTATTTCATTATTATCAAGCATAAATCAATATCTTAAAGATGAATATGTTATGGCTTCAATTGGTCTTATCTTGGCGTTAGCTCTTGCACCATTCCTTTTATCGATACTGCATAGGGATTTGAAGGAAATGCAAGGACGAATAAATACACAACAACAGCAATTACAACAATCCAAAAAATAAATCTATATTTTTTATCAACCTGGGCTAAAATCATCTTGATAAAAATTCCACTTTGAAAAAACAAAAAGAATATCAAAAATCCAATTACAATATAAAATAAAATTTGTTCTTGTGTCATGCCATTTTTTGGATTTCAAACTTTTTAAATCAATCCATTATAGGCCCCGAAATGCATAACAGGCTAAAAAAAGGCGACAAATCAGGGAAGCCCCGACAACGCATGAGAACCCCGTGGTTAAAAACATTGTCTTATCCTTTATTATTTCCGTTTTTTTTTTCATTAAAAAATCTCCTCAAATTTATTGCTTTTCTGGAAAACTAATGCTAGATTCTTGCTTCCTTTAAAATGCATTTTCAGGGGTTTCAAGCACTTCGAGATTTAAGTTCATATGTGGGCGCCTCTAACAATAACATTCTGGAGGAAGGCAATCTCACTTGACCTAAGGCCAAGTTCCTTTGATCTGATTATCCATGCTATGTTTTTGTCGTTAAGCTTTGCATTACCCTAGCGTTTCAACATGAGAAATGATCTGGAGTAAGATCTACAGCTGAAAATATAGTAAAACATATAAATTTAAAAAAATAAAATTAAGCATGGAAAATGGTAGGATTATAAGTTTAATTGGAGGTATAATCTTAATTGTTTCTGCCTTTTTGCCATTTTATTATTTTGTGGATGGCATATATTCAATTTTTGAAATAACACTTGCAGTTCTTACAAATTTTACAGATAATACCGTAATGCAGAATTTTTTACTGCAAGTTAATCCTTCTTATGGCATGGCAGCTATGATTCTCGCTTTGATTGTAGCAGGATTCTTCTTACTCTTTATTGGAGGACTACTTGCAATATTTAAGAAGGCAGGAGGATCTGTCGCTGGGCCTGCAGGAATGATTGTCCTTACAATTGCAGTTTTTCTTTACGCTAGAAATTTCTTTATTGGATTGTTGGCTATTGGATTTTATATAGGGTGGATTGGAGCAATTATCTGTATTATAGGAGGTGCAATCTCCTCTGACAAAGATAAAACTAAAGTCAACGTATCAGTTAATCAACAACAGAATGTAACAACAGGCGCACCTACCTACTTAACAAATCAAACTTCAAATGTACCTCAGAGCAGTGGAGCAAAATTCTGTAATCAATGTGGGCATCAAAATAAGATTGAAACCTCTTTTTGTGTAAATTGTGGGAATAGATTATAAATTTAATTTTATATTTAATTTCTTATTCTTTTATAATACGAATTTTGTATTTTAATTTTTGTTAAGTCCAATTACTGTCTTATATATAAAAATATATTTAATAAATATTTGATTTTAATATGAACAAAAAAAAGTTGGCAACATAGAATTATTCTGGATCAGTGAAATTATCATGTACTTAGAGTTTTCATACCACTCAGAATCATCTTCTTTTTTTCTTGATAAGAATTTTTCATTGTTCTTATCAATCAAGAATAGTCTATCTTTTTCTCTTTTTTCCCATACTTCAATTTCTCCTTTAACTGAAGGTATACATCCAATATAAGCACATTTTTTTATAATTTGCTCATAAGCTTGATTAAATTCGTTTACCATGGATTTTATATATACGGAGTTAATAAAAGATTATAGAAAGAGCATTGTAATATTTTAATATCTAGAATAGTTCATTTTGATATTTATTTTTTAGATTGAGGCTTTATTTGACTTTAATTTTAATATAATTAATTATCCTGCCCTATGGTGGCATAAAATTGATTTAGGTCAATAATCTATACAGAATAACTATATAAATAGATTAATATCTTTTTTGAATAATGAGCTTTCAGATGACAAGAAATAGATACATTTTACTTTTAATTGTTATTACTTCTATATCTTTAGCCATATATGTTCCTCATTATGGGCTTATTTATGACGGAGGATTATACGCTTCTTTAGGGTATTCGTTACTTACAGGTAACGGATATTTCTTTAACGGTTATCCCGGCGACGTGCCACCTATGCTTCCCATATTCTTAGCGATTTTTATTGGCCTTTTTGGTGAAAACGGGATTTTTCTTGCAGTACCATTTTTTTCAATTATTTTTGTAAT
Source organism: Candidatus Methanofastidiosum methylothiophilum (assembly GCA_001587675.1). Classification (GTDB taxonomy): domain Archaea; phylum Methanobacteriota_B; class Thermococci; order Methanofastidiosales; family Methanofastidiosaceae; genus Methanofastidiosum. Next base: position 3,800 of record LNGD01000089.1, on the reverse strand, counting down.
ACTAAGTTTTATGCTTTTTGAAAAAAGATTTTCTCTTGAACTGTCCTTTTTAGGAGCTTTGTATCTTTTCTTTACACCGACGATTTTTTATGATTCTGTTAATGTGATTAGAGAAATACCTCTCTTAACTTTTGTTATGGCTTCATACCTCGTTTATTTTTGGAAAAATGATTCTTATAAGAAACATATCCTATTGGGAGTTCTGATCGCTACATCTTTTTTAACAAAATCTGTTGGCATAATCTATACTTTTCCGATTTTTTTCTCATATCTGACAAATCTTAATAAAAAAATTATCATATCTTTCATGACTACATTAATTGTTACTATACCTTGGTTTGTATGGTCTTACTTACATTTTGGAAAAATATTTGTTTCTCATTCCGCTTATCTGATAAGTGATGTTGGTTCAGGAACATTAGTTTTTTTTACAAGAACTATTCCTATTTTTATTATTACTGCTTTTCCTCTTATGGTAATTGTAGCATTTTTAGGCATCAAAAAATCTGAGAAGATATTCTGGGGATTTGGATTATTGGTAATTTTGTCATGTTTTTTATGGCCTGTTCAAGAAGTAAGGTACCTATTAGCAGGATATTTTTTATTGGCCTATTTTGGATTGATGTATCTAAAAGATAAGAAAAAATTCATAGGATTAAGTTTTATGGCAATTGCAGTTCTTTTCCAGTTTTCTGCAACAGTGTCTGTATTGGAAACTAAAGTTGTTTCATATGGATTATTGGATGAAGCAGGTGGTTGGTTAAGAGAAAATACTGACCAAGATGCCAAAATAATGACTCAATCATTTAGACAAATTCACTATTTTTCCCATAGGCTTACTTATCAGATACCTCAGGACCCATCTTTTTTTCAAAGAACTCTTGAAAGGGAGGGGATAGAATACGTTGTTATTGATTCATATGAGAAAACTACTCCAAAATATGCAAGAGAATTTTTCAAAGACCTAACGCCATTAGTCACTTTCAAGGACTCTTATGGTAAAGTAGATATTTATCGTTCTCCGTATTACAACGCTAGCCGTATCGATACTTAAATTTTTCAATAGTATAGTTTGTTATTTTTTGAAGTGACTTGCTACTTTTTTCAAATTCTTTTTTAACAAAAAACACTATTTGCATGAAAAGGCAAAAACTAAATACATTGAATTTACATATAGTGGCCATAAATTGACTTTTAGATAGTCTTGTATAGCTAATATAATAGCTTATAAAAATACTTAAGAAAAAAACAATCAAATATATCAAAATATAATTATTATGTAAATAGTCAAAATAATATTCGTGAGATTTATACTCAAATTCAATAATTGCATTAATTAATATTGTCAAAAATAATACGCCTGATAAAGCATAAAATATTGTTGAAATGTATCTTATTTTAGAATCTAAATCATTAAGGATTGAGCCAAATAAAATGATAATAAAAACTGAAATTAGCAAAATAAAGTTACTATTTAAAAATCCCGTTACACTGTGCAAAATATAATAAGACACTATTAAGGAAAAAAGATTAAGAATCACCAATATTATTAAAATTAAGACAATACCACTCAACTTCGTTAAAAAAGAATTTTTAATCTGGCTTTTTTGGTTAGCCATGCTATATATACGGGATTATCTACTCTTAAATCTAATTATTTCCTAAGAATTTATATATCTCTTGTTGATAGTTATATTTGATTATTATGCCTGAAGGCGAGGAAATAAAAGTTGAAAAAACTGAAACTTCAGAATTAAAAGAAGAAACTAAAATAGATGAACAAAACTTAAATTCTGATGAAATTAAAAAGGAAATATTGCCCCATAAAATAGTCATTTTGAAAAAGCCTGTTATTAGAATTTTATTGGCATTAGTTTTATTAATAGTTTTATTGCCGACCAAAACAATCAGTATCGAAGAGCAAATTGCATACTCTGAAATTGAATCTTATGTGGAAAAGCAACCATTTGAAGTTAATGAATCCTATGAAGAGCTAATTCCCTATGAAGAAAAAGAAATTTACACTGAAATCGTTCCAACAGAAAAAACAATTAATTATGAGATATATGATTATTATACAGACCCAACTTCTCACTGTGAATTGAAACCCCAATGTCAGTGTAATAGAGTTAATCCATTAACTAAGAATTGTACACAGTGTAGTTGTTATAGGATTATCACCGCTCAGAAAACAGAAATTATTAATGAAGAGATTGAAAAAGAGAGAATTGTCACTAAATACAAAACTGAAACAAAATATAGAACAGTAACAAAATATAAAGATGTTAACAGAAGTAGAGAAGTTGTAAAAGTCAAAACAGAAAACAAAGAAGTAGAAGTAAATTGGATCCTCGGTTTTAGGACACCATATAAATTACATATTTTTTAGTATTCTTTTGAGATACAATTCCAGCTGTGGGACATATTTACTTTAAAACTAGTCTTTGACAATTATAACATAGGCTCGATATCCTATGTACTTCTTCTGTGCATCAACTTTGGCGCTATTCCCATAAGCAGTGACTCTTCTCTCATAAATCTGAACAACTTCTTCACTAAGATTAAGTGGACCATTCACTATTGCTTCTACTTTACGTGACATATATAGTACATATATAGAAATCCTTATAAAGCTTTGGATTATTAGTACTAGATGCTGGCGACAATTACTATAGACAAAAAATTCTGAGGCTTCATTTTCAGAAAACCAGAGAGCTTTGGCCGGAAGATAGCGAAAAAGTTAACTGGCAGGACCAAATGAGCCGTCTACACATCGTGTTATGGCAAAATCTTTTGAATCTGAATGTAGGTAAAATATGTTCCAAAGCTGATTTTTAATTAACAGAAGGCATTAGTTCTAATTAATTCTCTTATTATAAAAGCTAAAATAGGGGGAAAGAATTAAAATATGCAAACCTAAAAAAGTTTTTTACTTACCTCAAAATTATTAATCAAATCAAATTCTTATAAATTATACGAAATATACTATTTTCTTAACTTAAAAAAAAGATACTGTGACTATTATATGTTTCTAACAATCAAAATCTTTTTATTAGATAAATCTCCAATAATTATGTATTTTTTGGGGATTTAAATGGAAAACAAATTCATTGAAGTTGAAAATCTTTCTTTCATAGTTGATAACACTACCATACTAGACAACATCTCTTTTGTCATAAATGAAGGGGATTCATTGGGGATTTATGGTCCAACAGGCAGTGGCAAATCAGTTTTATTAAATATTTTGAGAGGAACAAAGGGTTACAAGCCCTCCAGCGGCGCAGTATATTATAATATTGCATACTGCTCAAAATGTAATATTGTAAATCCCCCTAGCTACGTTGGAACTAAGTGCTTAAAATGTAATTTAGAATTTTCCTATAAAAAAATTAATTTTTGGAACGATGAAGAGTTTTTCAATATAATAAAGAGAAGAACAGCCATAATGTTTCAAAGGACATTTGCTCTTTTTGGGCAGAGATCTGTTCTTGAGAACATGTATGAAATCTATTCTGAAATGCAAATGCCTGAAAAAGATATCAATTCTAAGATTATCGAAATTTTACAGAAAGTTAACTTGCTACATAGAATGACCCATGTTGCAAGAGATTTGTCGGGTGGAGAAAAACAGAGACTAGTTTTAGCTAGACAACTCGCTTTAGATCCAATAATACTATTTGCAGATGAACCAACTGAAACTCTTGATCCTGTAACTTCTGACATAATAAAAAAATCACTAATTGACATGTTTAAAAACCGTAGCAAATCCTTAGTGTTATCCTCTCAGAAATCATCCTTAA